>CALHCK010000215.1 GCA_937936695.1 uncultured Polaribacter sp. | reverse complement strand
TTTTTAGAATTCAAAAAAACTAAAAACATTTCCGCCATATCGTTTACTGTAGCTAAATTTTTCGTGGTCAGATATATCTGTGTGTTTAGAGTGTTCAATAATTAAAACACCTTCTTCTGTAAGTAATTGTTTCTCAAAAACAAGATCTGCAATTTTAGCAAACTGCTCTTTCTCGAAATTATAAGGTGGATCAGCAAAAATTATATCAGCTTGCAAAGAAGTTTTTTCTAGAAATTTATATACATCACTTTTATAAGTATTAATAGCAAGGTCTAGTTCTTTGGCGGTATTGTAAATGTATTTTATACATCCAAAATTAGCATCTATGGCATAGATGTTTTTTGTACCTCTAGAAGCAAATTCGTAACTAATATTTCCTGTACCAGAAAATAAGTCTATTACAGAAATACTATCAAAATAAAAATTATTATTTATGATATTAAACAAAGCTTCTTTAGCCATATCTGTTGTAGGACGCACAGGTAGGTTTTTTGGTGCCGATAAACGTCTTCCTTTGTGTTTTCCTGATATTATTCTCATAGTCCTAACAATGTATAATTAGTGTGCTTAAAAGTTTCTAAATGATTAAAAATAGTATTGCTACTATCTAAAAAATAAATGTTTCTAATGTATTTGTATGTAATTCTGTATATGTCTGAGTCTAAAACAATAGCTCCTGTAAAATAAAGATTAAAGATATCTGTATTTAGCTTTAGTTGCTCTGCAGTAAATAAAATATGATATATAAAATCTTCTTTAGTTTGATAAGTAAAAGAATTGTAAAAAATTAAATCTTTATTAGCAATAACTACAATATCAAACATTGTTTTAGAAACGTTTACATACATAGTTTTTTCTAGACCAGAAGATTGTTTTAAAAGTTTTTCTAGTAAAACAGTACTATGATGTTTGTATGTAAAAGAACCGAAGTTCTGAAATATATAGTTGTTGATGTTTATATAGGGTACATATACATTTTTAATTGCAGTGTTTTCTATACTATCAAAAGCAATAAAATCTGTAGCTAAAGTTTTTATATTATATGATAAGTAAGAAGCTAAATAGTCTTTATTAAAAAATGCATTTGGTACTAATGTAGATAATGAGTTTTGATGAATTACAAAGACTTCTTTAAAATCTAACTGTAAATAACTATCATCATTAAAAATCTGTTGAATGCTATCTAATAATACTTCCGGAGTTCCTAAATTTTCAATAAAATCGTATTCAGAAAAATAAACATCTTCGGCAGAATTTAAATCAGAAATACAAAAAGAAAATCCATCCAAATTAAATTGGATGGATAACTTTTTATTTGCTTTATCTTGTAATAAAGTATTACTTCTTATTTTTCTTTTTGCTTTCACGCTCTTTTTTATCATAAGAAGGAGGCCAGTTACCACCTGTTGATACTTCTTCTAAAGATCCTACAGAAACAAATCTACCTTTAATTTGGTCTGTTGCAGCAGCTTCTAATTCTTGTTTTACTAAAGAATCATCCATACCTTTTAAAATTTCTTCTTTTTTACATTTAGCAATAAAAGTAGGTACTACTAAACCTTCTACTTTTTCTACAGTTCCTGCTTCTACATAAAATTCTTTTCCATTTGTACCGGGTATAGTAAACATATTTTTATAATCTCTGTTTTTAAAGTATTTTAAAACAGGTTCATAACCAATAGTATCTTTTATTTTTTTAGGAACATCATTAATAATACCACCACCTGCGTTTACTTTAATAATAGTATCTCTAGTTTCAGTAAGTGCAAGTTCTGCAGTTTCAATAAATTTAATAAGCCCTTTTTTATCATCAGTATACTTATTGTTTACTTCATAATACTTTAATTGAGCATCTCTAATTATTTTTAAACGATTAACAACTTTAGTATATTTTACAACTTTTTCTTCGTTAAATTTTATTGGTAACATAATACCATCATATATTTTAACACATAACAAAACTGTTGCTGCTAACAATAGTAAAGAAGCCATCCATCTTAGTTTTAGAGGTAAAACTTTTACTATAAATATTGCTACAATAACTGCAACTACTACAGCTGCTAAAATCATTAATAATAAATCCATTTTATATTTAAATTTTTATAATACTATCCTCGCAAATCTACAATTTTTTTTTAAGCATAAAAATTTTTATTAACAAATCGCAGTATCTTTGCCGCTTTAACTTTTTTATGACAAACTTACCTGCAGATTTTTATAAATTTTTACACAAGAAATTTCCTTTTACACCAACAGTAAAACAAACCAAAGTATTAAAGTTTTTAAGCGATTTTATATATAGTAAAGATAAAGACGCTTTGTTTTTATTAAAAGGATATGCAGGTACAGGTAAAACAACTACAATAAGTACTTTTGTAAATTGCTTATGGAAGGCAGAAAAGAAAGCAATTTTGTTAGCTCCAACAGGTAGAGCCGCAAAAGTAATTGCAGTATACTCTAAGAAACCAGCTTTTACAATTCATAAAAAAATTTACTTTCCTAAAAAAGAGACGAATGGTTCTGTAGGTTTTGTATTACAACCCAATAAGCATAAAAACACTATTTTTATTGTTGATGAAGCCTCTATGATACCAGATAGTAGGCAAAATCAAAAATTATTTGAAACAGGTTCTTTATTAGAAGATCTAATAAATTATGTGTACTCTGGAGATCAGTGTAAATTAATATTTATTGGAGATACTGCCCAATTACCGCCTGTAAAGTTAAATGTAAGTCCTGCTTTAGATGCCTCTGTATTAAAATATGATTTTTATAAAGAAGTAGAAGAAATAGAGTTGGATGAGGTTATGCGTCAACATGAAGATTCAGGTATTTTAGCAAATGCAACACTTTTAAGATTGTTAATAGATAATGATGGCGATAATTTTAAATTTGAATTAGATTTTCCTGATATAGAAAGGTTAGAAGATGGCTACGATATACAAGATGCTATTGTATCTGCTTACGACAATGCAGGAGTAGAAGACACCGCATTTATTGTAAGATCTAATAAAAGAGCAAACCAATACAATCAACAAATACGTCTTAATATAAGGGGGCAAGAAAATGAAATTTCTGTTGGAGATTATGTGATGGTGGTTAAAAATAATTACTATTGGCTAAAAGAAACCTCTAGTGCGGGCTTTATTGCAAACGGAGATATATGTGAAATATTAAGAATTTTTAAAATTAAAGAATTATATGGTTTTAAATTTGCCGAGGTGTCTTTAAGAATGATAGATTACCCAGACATGCAACCTTTTGAAACCGTATTATTATTAGATACATTAACCAGCGAAAGTGCTTCTTTAACCTATGAAGAATCTAATAAACTTTATGAAGCTGTAAAAGAAGATTATGCTCATGAAAAATCTAAATACAAGCAATTTTTAGCAATTAAAAGCAATAAGTACTTTAATGCATTACAAGTAAAATTTTCTTACTCTATAACGTGTCATAAATCTCAAGGGGGGCAATGGCAAAATGTATTTATAGAACAACCTTACTTACCAGATGGAGTTTCTAAAGAGTATTTTAGGTGGCTGTATACAGCAATTACAAGGGCGCAAAAAAAACTGTATTTAATAGGTTTTAAAGATGAGTTTTTTAGCAACTAGTGCAAAACATAATTTATTAAAATCCTACCATAGGTATGGCCTGTTAAATTTCTTAATTCTTTAGATTTATTGGTGTTATAATTAACTATATAACCTAAATTAAAACGTTTAAGAGTACATAATAAACCCATTTCTATATTAAAAACAATTGGTTTTAAATCTTTTGTTATTTCGCTTGTAGGATTTAAAAAACTACCCTGAATTGTAGCGTCATAGAAGGCATATCTAAGTGTGGGTTTTATAAAAATAAAACTTTCTTTTTCTCTTTTTAATTGATGATTTACCGTGTTTAAACCAGAACCAAAAGCTATAGAATTTGTTACGCTTTGTAAAGGTATAAAACCAAATCTA
>CALHCK010000214.1 GCA_937936695.1 uncultured Polaribacter sp. | reverse complement strand
GGGTATGCTTTTGAGAGTAATTTGCTAAGTGTATCTGTATTAGCACCTTTAGATTGTGCAGATGTAGATGCTTATGCTACATCTTTTATGGCTATGGGATTAGAAGAAGCAAAAAAAATAGTAGAAAAAAATAAGAAATTGCAAGTAATCTTTTTGTATATCAATAAAAACGGAAAAATTGAAGAGTACACAAATTATACCCATAGTTAGGTATAGTAACTGTAAGTTTTAATTAGTATTTTTGTGTACTAACCATCTTTTAATTGAAGTAATAAAGTACAATAACAGGTATGAAAAAAATAGTACTAGTAATACTTTGCATGGGATTTTTTTCTTTTGCAAATGGGCAAACAAATAAAGAAATTGCAAATGTTTATATAAAAAGAGCCAAAAATTCTATTGCACTTCATATAGATTATAAGCAAGCTGAGGTCTTTTTTAAAAAAGCGATGAAGTATATGGATACCATTACTTCTCCTGAAGTAGCTAAATTAGGTTCTTATATATACTATGAATTAGAAGATTATAAACAGGCAAAAAAATTATCGAAACAGTTTTTTTTAGTAAATAAAAATAGAGGAAAAAATTCTGTAGAGTATCAAGAGCAATTAGAATTGGCGGTTAGTATTGATGAACAATTAGAAATTCAGGTTGCAAAAGAAAAAAAATTAGAAGAAGAACGATTAAAGAAAGAAAAAGCCCAAAAGAGATTAGATTCTTTAAAAGTTGCTTGGAACAAAAAGTCTGAGAATTTAACACTTAAAGTAGATACTATATTTAGTTTTGATAAAAACAATTTTGCTGTTTTTAAGAATAAACAAAGTTTAGGAATTCTTGATGATAGAGGACAAATTTTTATAAAACCAACTGAGTTTACAGATTACATTCAGTATGATGGTTTTATTTTATTATTAAATAAAGCATCAAAAGCTACCAAGATTTTCTGTTTTAATACCAACACTAAAATTGGCTATTTATTACCTATACCTTCACAATTTAATACATTATCAACTCATTACGGAAAAATAATGTTGCCAAGAGCAAATGGTACTTTAGTAACCTACCCAAATAACAGTTACAAACCTTTGGTTTTCGATTTAAAACAAAGACAGTTTTTAGAAATTACGAACAGAGAAGAATTGTTTAAGAAATTAAAAAAAGAATCTAAAATAGATAAATACAATAAAGATGGCGAGGTTAAGATAGATAAAACTTGGTACAAATTTGGAGCTCATTTAGGAGGTGGTATCTATACATTAGCATCAATAGAAACTAATGATTTACAATTTTTCTTATGTAGTATAGATGGTAACTTATTAAGTACAGAAGCAACCTATAAATATGTAGGAGGTTTTTATAATTTTAAACTGCAAGGAATACAAGGAGATACGATGGGGTGGATAAACCAAAACGGAACAATTGTAGAGGCTGCACAAAACGAATCTGGTACTTATAGCGGATTAAGTAAAGTAGTTAGGTTACAGAAAGGTAATTACCAAATAATGCAGAACGATTTTATTGTTTTAGAAAACGAAAAACTTGAAACGTTAGATGCTTACTTAAAAAGAAATGAGAAGTAATTATTCTTTATAACATACAGGAAGAATTTCATTCTTCATCAAACAAAATCGTTCTAATTCTTTTGGAGCGATTTTTTTTGTGTAATCTACTTCGTTAACCTTAAAACCAATTGAGCGTAGTTTGTTAAAATAATCTCTACCGTACACTCTTACATGGTCATATTGTCCAAAAATTTCTGCGCGTTGTTTTCTATCAGTAATAGAATCATCTTCAAAAGTTGTTTCTCTAGATAAATCTTGCGGAATCTGAAATATACCAAAACCACCTTTTTTTAAGGTTCTAAATAATTCTTGCATTGCCTTAGTATCGTCTGTAATATGTTCTAATACATGGTTGCAAAAAATAACATCAAAAGAGTTATCTTTAAAAGGTAAGTTGCATATATCTGCTTTAACATCTGCAATAGGCGACTCTAAATCAGAGGTAGTATAATCTAAGTTTTTTTGTTTTCTAAAAATATCTAAGAAACATTGTTCTGGGGCAATATGTAATACTTTTAGTTTTTTTGTTGATGAAAAAAAGTTAGTTTCATCTTTTAAAAATAACCACATTAAACGGTGTCTTTCTAATGATAATGTAGATGGAGACAAAGCGTTTTCACGTTGTTTACCGTATCCATAGGGTAAAAATTTACGAAAACTTTTACCATCTATGGGGTCTGTGTAAGTATTTCCTTTTAAAGAGAATGCTATAATTGGTCTAACCCAATAACTAGCTTTAATAAGCCAAGGTCTTGGAACGGTATTTAAGATAGATTTAAAAACGGACACGAGAAATTGTTATGAATTTAAACTAAATTCATCTTCTTCATTGGTAACAATACCTAATGCTTCATGTACATATTTAAAAGTAGATAGTAATTCTGGTTTACCATTAACAATTGCAACATCATGCTCAAAATGGGCAGACGGTTTATCATCTAAAGTTGTAATTGTCCATCCATCACTATGTTGTTTAATTTTATGAGTACCTAAATTAGTCATAGGTTCTATGGCAACCACCATACCTTCAGTAAATTTTTTACCTCTTCCGCGTTTTCCGTAATTTGGCATTTCAGGGTCTTCGTGCATTTCTTTACCTAAACCATGACCAACTAATTCTCTAACAACTCCGTAACCATGGTCTTCTGTAAATTTTTGAATAGCAAAACCAACATCTCCAACTCTATTACCAGCCTTAAATTCTTTAATACCAACGTATAAACTTTGTCTGGTAACTTCCAATAATTTTTTTGTTTCTTCAGCAATTTCACCTACAGCAAAAGTATAGGCATGATCTCCATAAAAACCATTTTTTAAGGCTCCGCAGTCTATAGAAATAATATTACCTTCTTTTAAAGGTTCTTTATTAGGAATACCATGTACTACTTGAGAGTTTGGACTCATACATAATGTATTCGGAAAATCATACAAGCCTAAAAAACCAGGAATAGCGCCTTCTGCTCTAATAAAGTCTTCTGCTAACTTGTCTAAATGTAAGGTAGAAACTCCTGGTTTTACCTCTTTAGCAAGCATACCTAATGTTTTAGAAACAATTAAAGCACTTTCGCGCATAATTTCTATTTCTTCTCTCGTTTTTATTTTGATCATTTTAAAAAAATTAAACCACAAAGTTACTGTATTTTTAGAACTAAAAAGTAAGTTTTTGTTATTTGAAAAAAGAGAAAAACCCTTTCTTTTCTTTTTTTGGTGGTTCGTAATTAAAAATAAGTTTATAAATGGCTGTCCAACCTAAAAAACCGCCAACATTTCTATCGTCAATAAATAAATCTGCATGTATTTTTCGACTGTATTTTTCGTCGTATACTTCTTCAGGAAAGTTTTTATTTACTGCATAAAACTCTATGTTATTTTCTTTACAAAAAGCAACAGCTTCGTCTAATCTTTTACCACTTCTATAAGTCCATAAAATTAGCCTATGTCCGCTTGCTTGTAGTTTTCTAAGGGTATCAAAAGCAAAAATCATTTCTTTACCTATTTTAGGGTAAGCATCTTCTACTATGGTACCATCAAAATCTACAGCAATTATTAAAGGGTTATTAGGTAACATTTAATTTATGAATTTACAATTTTAATTACTCACCTTTAAAATTGTAAAGGTGAGTAATTATAGTTATTATAGTAAAGAATGTTGTGTCATTTCTTTTGGTTGCTCTACACCCATTAAATCTAATATAGTAGGCGCTACATCACCTAAGATACCACTTTTTATTGATTTTATTTCTTTATCAACTAAAATAAAAGGCACAGGGTTAGTAGTATGTGCTGTGTGAGGAGAACCGTCAGGATTCATCATAGTTTCGCAGTTACCGTGGTCTGCTATTACTAAAATAGAATATCCGTTATCTAAACCTGTTTCTATAACACTTTTAGCACAATTATCTACAGCTTCACATGCTTTTATAGCAGCTTCCATAATTCCTGTATGCCCTACCATATCTCCATTTGCAAAATTTAAACACACAAAATCAGCTTCTCCTTTTTCTAAATCGGCACACAATGCATCTTTTAATTCGTAAGCAGACATCTCTGGTTGTAAATCGTAAGTAGCTACTTTTGGTGAGTTTCTTAAGATTCTAGATTCTCCTTTAAAAGGCTCTTCTTGTCCTCCAGAAAAGAAAAATGTAACGTGTGGGTATTTTTCTGTTTCTGCAATTCTAATTTGCTTTTTACCCGCAGCAGAAAGTACTTCTCCTAAAGTATTTTTAATATTATCGGTATTATAAATTACATTAATACCTTTAAAAGATTCATCATACATTGTTATAGTAGTATAATATAAATCTAATTTTTTCATTCCAAATTCAGGAAAATCATTTTGAGACAAAGCATTTGTTAACTCTCTACCTCTATCTGTTCTGTAGTTAAAAAAGATAACAGCATCACCTTCTTGTATTTTAGTTTTAGGAGAACCATCTTGGTTGGTTACAATAATTGGTTTATGAAATTCGTCTGTTAAACCATCGTCATAATTTTTATTGATAGTTGCTAATACATCTGTAGTTTGGGTACCTACACCGTTTACTAAACCATCGTATGCTTCTTTAACACGTTCCCATCTGTTATCTCTATCCATTGCATAATAACGACCAGTTACAGAAGCTAATTCTCCTGTACTTTCTTTCATGTATTCTTGAATATCGTTAATAAAGTAGGTACCCGATTTTGGGTCGCAATCTCTACCATCTGTAAAAGCATGTAGGTAAACATTGTCTACCTGGTTTTCTTTAGCAACATCTAAAAGACCTTTTAGGTGATCTATGTGAGCATGTATTCCTCCGTTAGAAACTAATCCTAATAAATGAACATTTTTATTATTTTCTTTGGCATATTTAAAAGTATCTAACAAAACCTTTTCTTTACCCAAAGTTTTATCTTTAACTGCTTTGTTTATACGAGCAAGATTTTGATAAACAATTCTTCCTGCACCAAGATTCATGTGTCCTACTTCAGAATTTCCCATCTGTCCTTCAGGAAGTCCAACATGTTCTCCATCAGTTCTTAATTCTGCATTCGGATATTTATCGTATAAACCATTAATAAATGGTGTTTTTGCATTGTAAATAGCGGATACTTTTGGGTCTTGTGTAATACCCCATCCGTCTAAAATCATAAGGATAACTTTCTTGTTCATTTTCTTAAAATTAGGTTGTAAAAATAAGAAAGATTTTTGGGTTGATTTTGTTTTGGGTACAACAGTTGTCTTTTTATTTTAAAAAAAA
>CALHCK010000213.1 GCA_937936695.1 uncultured Polaribacter sp. | reverse complement strand
AATACGTGATCGTTTGTTTTTTCATTTCCTTTTACAGTCACTTTTCTTATACGAGCTTTCTGATCTTCTCTTATTCTAATTTCTACAGTAATAGAATCATTTTCAACTTTAGTTTCTACAACATTAACAGAAGAAAATAAGAAACCACTATCTTGATATAAATTAGAAATAGATTCTGCATTAGGAGATCCATCACCTTGAACACGCTCTTCTAAAAAAGCACCGTTATATACATTTCCTTTTTCTATTTTTAAAATAGATTGTAACGTTTCGTCTGAATATTCTTTATTTCCAACAAATAATATTTCTGAAAATCTATATTGCTTCCCTTCTTCAATTTCTATGTTAATATCAATTGTATTATCGTCATTCCAAGTATAGTTTTCATTTAAAACACGAGCATCTCTGTGACCGATTCTACTGTATTTATCTAAAATAGATTCAAGGTCTGTTTGATATTCTTCTTCGATGTATTTAGAACCTTTCCAAAAACGACCAAAAAATTTTTGTTTTGTGTTTTTCATAGCCTTTCTAAGTTTTTTATTAGAAAGAGCTTTGTTTCCTGTAAAGTTAATGTCTTTTATTTTTATTTTTTCACCTTTATCAACAAAAATAGACATGTTTACAGTATTTATATCTGACGTGTCTTTTTTAACATCTACATTTACTTTGGTTTTAAGAAAACCTTTATCGGTATATTTTTTTGAAATATAATTTTTTGTAGTTACAATTAAGTTATCTGTTACCATAGCACCGGTTTTTAATTCGGTGTCTTTGATAATTTCTTTAGTTTTAGATTGTTTTAAACCGCTTAATCTAACATTGTTTAATTGAGGTAATTCTTCTACATCAAATAATAAATAAACAGTATTACCATCTATTTTACCAATATAAACATCTACGTTACTAAACTGTTTACTGTTGTATAGTTTTTTTATGGCACTGGTAAGTTTGTCTCCTGGAAGTTTTATGGTTTGACCATTTTTTAAACCAGAAAAGACTCTTACGGTTTCTTCACTAAACTTTTTTAACCCCGTAACTGTAATACCTCCTAAAATATATTTTTCACCTTTTTTATAAGATTGATTGCTTGTAGGTATGGTATCTTTTTTTATTTGAGCATTTACATTAAATGTAAAAAATAGTGCTGTAAACACTATTAATGCGAGGGTATTTTTAATAAAAAAGTTATTCTGTAATCTGTTCGCTTGTTTTTCCAAATCGTCGTTCTCTATTCTGATATTCTATGATTGCATCGTAAAAATGTTCTTGTCTAAAATCTGGCCAAAGTACATTTGTAAAATATAACTCGGCATATGCCATTTGCCATAATAAGAAATTACTGATGCGTTTTTCGCCACTGGTTCTTATCATTAAATCAACATCGGGCAAATTAAATGTATATAAATGATTATTTATAGTATTTTCATTTATTTCTTGTAAGTTAAGATCATTATTAACAACTTTTTTAGATATGTTTTTAATAGCATTAACAATTTCTTCTCTGGCACCGTAACTAAGTGCAAGTGTTAATGTTATTCGTTTATTATTTTTAGTAAGCTCTTTAACTTCTGATAATGTTTTTTGAGCATTAGAAGGTAAAGTATCAATATTACCTATTGCATTAACCTTAACATCATTTTTTAAAAACGTTTTAAGTTCTTTTTTTAAAGAGTTAATTAAAAGGCTCATTAAAGCATCTACTTCTAATTTTGGACGTTTCCAGTTTTCTGTAGAAAAAGCATATAATGTAATAGCTTCTACACCTATTTTAGCAGCCGTTTCTATAGACTCTCTAACAGCGGTTAAGGCACTTTTGTGTCCAAAAATTCTACTCATTCCTTTACCTTTAGCCCACCTGCCATTACCATCCATTATAATGGCTACATGTTTAGGTACTCTTTGTAAATCTATTTGTAGTTCTTTGTCCATATTTAAAATCCTTTTTTATAACAAGCAGGTCTTCCAAACGTATAAATTAAAGAAAAACCTGAGTACATGTACCAATCATTATCTGTTCCCTCAAATTTAGCGTTAGGGTTTGCACCTCTGTTAAAGTTAGAGTCTAAATCATCAGTAAAAGTATATCTAAATTTAGTTTCTACAGAAAAAGCTAATCTGCGAAATAATTTTGATTTGTAACCGATTCCAAACGGAATAGCAACAGAATATTTATTTGTAGGTTCTGCTGCATTAACTTCTCTTGCAGTATAGTTAAAACCTGCAATTTCAAAAAGAATGTAGGGTGTCCATGTTTTATCTAATGATGATAAATCATACTCATAAAAATTATACTCTATACCAACCGCTAATTCATTGATAAAATTTGTAAATTCTAAACCTCTGTCTTTTCTAAAATCTGTTGATGCTTGCGCATCATCACCTAAAATAGGTAAAAAACTATAAGTAGCTCTGGCAGCAACTCTAGGATTAATATTGTATTTGTAAAATATGTTACCACCAACATTATCTGGTATAAAGTAACTTGTTTTCCCTATATCTCCTACGTAGTTAGTACCTCCAAAAGAGAAACCAACTTCATGTATTTGGCTATACATTGTTGTATAAAAACCTAAGAATACGATAAATAAAATATTTTTTGTCATTTTAAAAAAATAGCGAGCAAATATAGGAATTTCAAATTGCTTTATAAAGTTAATAATAAGTCTTTTTTGGATAACAATTATTTTAGTAGAATATTGTTTCTTTTTTATTAAATAGTGGTTTTATTTCTAATATCTTCTCCCCAAAGTAATTTGCTTCTTAGTGTTTTTAAAAATGATTGATTTTCAGGCAAAATACTTTTTATAGTAAAATCTGTTTTTTTAATAAATACTTTGGTGTTTTTAGGTACAGATGTTACTCTAGAATCTAAAGAGATTAAATAATTTTTTTCTCTAGAATCTACTTCTAATTCTATTTCTGTTTCATCTGAAATAACCATGGGTCTCGCATTTAAATTATGCGGTGCAATTGGTGTAATTACAAGGTTTTTAGAATTAGGCAATATTACAGGC
>CALHCK010000212.1 GCA_937936695.1 uncultured Polaribacter sp. | reverse complement strand
ACGGTAACTTTCACTTTGGATTTAACGCTACTTGGGTATTGCAAACAAAGAAAAGAAAACTAAAATAACAACAAAAAGAAAAGGTACTTTCTCTAATTGATTTTACTTTAACTTCGTTTTATAATATAGCGAGCATTAATTATATTCAAAATCAATGATTAAAACAATTATTGTTGATTAATTAATTTACATCATTTATTTTGTTAAAATGTAAAAACACAGGAGTATTATATTATCTCAATTTAAATAATATACCCGTTATTTCTAAGACAAATAAAACATACACTCTTTCTATTATATATTTTAAAAATGTGATATAGTAAACTTTAAATCGATAAAAAAATTAGTTTTATTTAAAAATATTCCATATCTAAAATAGAACAAAATAGTATTGTACCCTTTATTATATAAGTTGAATACATTTTATTTAAACACTAAACTATTTGTAATAACATCCAATTTTGATAGCTAATTACAACAGTAAAACATTTCAAATATAACAAGTAATTAATTTGACACATCATAACTAATCAACCACAATAATACCAACAAAAAAAGCATCCAAAACCGGATGCTTTTTTTACTAATAGTAAAATACTATTATTTGTTTAAATACATTTTACGTCTAGAATATAAATCGTAAAAAGCATCATCCTTTAAACTATCTATAAATAAAATACTTTCTCCAGTAGATTTCATTTCTGGTCCTAGTTTCTTATTTACATTCGGAAACTTGTTAAAAGAGAATACAGGTTGTTTAATTGCAAAACCGTCTAATTGAGGGTTAAAATCAAAATCTGTAACTTTTTTATCTCCTAACATTACTTTTGTAGCGTAATTTACATAAGGTTCTTTGTATGCTTTTGCTATAAAAGGTACCGTTCTAGATGCTCTTGGGTTTGCTTCAATTATATAAACCGTATCATTTTTAATAGCAAACTGAATGTTTATTAAACCTACAGTTTTTAATTCTTTTGCTATGGTATGCGTATGGTCTTTTATTTGTTGCATAACAAACTCACCTAAATTAAAGGCCGGTAAAGTAGCGTTAGAGTCTCCTGAGTGAATACCACAAGGCTCTATATGTTCCATAATTCCAATGATATACACATTACCATCTGCATCACAAATTGCATCTGCCTCTGCCTCTATTGCTCCATCTAAATAATGATCTAATAATAGTTTATTATTTGGCATTCTACCTAATAAATCTACTACATGCTCTACAAGTTCTTCTTTGTTAATAACAATTTTCATTCCTTGTCCTCCTAAAACATAAGAAGGTCTTACAAGAATAGGAAAGTCTAACTGATCTGCTAAACCTAAAGCTTCATCTGCTGTTTCTGCAATTCCAAATTCTGGATAAGGAATTTTATTCTCCTTCAACATTGCAGAAAATCTACCTCTATCTTCAGCAATATCTAATGCTTCAAAAGAAGTTCCTATAATTTTAATTCCGTATTTAGTTAACTTTTCAGCAAGTTTTAATGCTGTTTGTCCTCCTAACTGAACAATAACCCCTTCTGGTTTTTCATGACGAATAATGTCATAAATATGTTCCCAAAACACAGGTTCAAAGTATAATTTATCTGCAGTATCAAAATCAGTAGAAACCGTTTCTGGGTTACAGTTAATCATAATAGTTTCGTAACCACACTCAGCAGCTGCTAAAACTCCATGAACACAACAGTAATCAAACTCAATTCCTTGTCCAATTCTGTTTGGTCCAGAACCTAATACTATTATTTTTTTCTTTTCAGTAACAATACTCTCGTTAGCCACTACTCTTTCTCCTGATGCAGTTTCTATCTCGCTCTCAAAAGTAGAGTAATAATATGGTGTTTTTGCTGTAAATTCTGCAGCACAAGTATCTACTAACTTATATACACGCTGAATTTTAAGCTCTTCTCTTTTACTGTATACTTCACTTTCTAAACAATCTAGCATATGTGCTATTTGTCTATCTCCGTATCCTTTCTGTTTTGCTTCTAATAATAAATCTCTATCTATAGTAGCAATTGAGTACGATGAAATTTCTTTTTCTAGTTGAAATAACTCTTCATACTGCTTTAAATACCACATATCTATTTTTGTGATATCGTAAATCTTACTTAAAGGAATTCCTATTGCAATAGCATCGTAAATTGCAAACACACGATCCCAACTTGCATTAGTTAATTTTTCTATAATTTGGTTGTAGTCTGTGTAACCTTTACCGTCTGCACCTAAACCATTTCTTTTAATTTCTAAAGATTGTGTTGCTTTGTGTAATGCTTCTTGAAAAGAACGTCCAATACCCATTACCTCTCCAACGGCTTTCATTTGTAAACCTAATGTTCTATCAGAACCTTCAAACTTATCAAAATTCCAACGTGGTATTTTTACAATTACATAATCTAATGTAGGCTCAAATAAAGCAGATGTAGATTTTGTAATTCCATTTTCTAATTCATCTAAAGTATACCCAATAGCTAATTTTGTGGCAACTTTTGCAATAGGATATCCTGTTGCTTTAGATGCTAATGCAGAAGAACGAGAAACACGAGGGTTTATTTCTATAGCAATAATTTCTTCTTTTTCGTCTGGAGAAACTGCAAATTGCACATTACAACCACCTTCAAAATCTCCAATAGAACGCATCATTTTAATTGCCATGTCACGCATTTTCTGAAAAGTAGTATCAGAAAGTGTCATTGCAGGTGCTACAGTAATAGAGTCTCCAGTATGAATCCCCATAGGATCCATATTTTCTATAGAACAAATAATAACTACGTTATCATTTTTGTCTCTTAACAACTCTAATTCATATTCTTTCCACCCCATCATCGCTTTATCAATCATCACCTCATGTATTGGTGATGCTTCTAAACCTCTGCTAAGTAATTCGTCAAAATCATTTGGATCATAAACAATAGAAGCTCCCGCACCTCCTAGAGTATAAGAAGAACGAATAACTAAAGGAAAACCAAATTCTTGAGCAATTTCTTTACCTTTTAAAAAAGATGTTGCCGTTGCTTGTGGTGCCATTGGTACCCCAATTTCTAACATTAACTCTCTAAATTGCTCTCTATCTTCAGTTACATTAATTGCATCTATATCTACACCAATTAATTTAACACCAAAGTCTTTCCAAATTCCTTTATCATCTGCCTCAATACATAAATTTAAAGCAGTTTGCCCACCCATTGTTGGTAAAACAGCATCAATTTGAGGATGCTCTTTTAGTATTTGGATGATTGATTTTGTTGTTAAAGGAAGCAAGTACACATGATCTGCCATCGATGGGTCAGTCATAATTGTTGCTGGGTTAGAGTTGATTAAGATTGTTTCAATCCCATCCTCTCTTAAAGAACGTAAGGCTTGAGAACCAGAATAGTCAAATTCACAAGCTTGTCCAATTACAATTGGTCCAGAACCGATAATTAAAATTGAATTGAGGTCTTTTGTTTTTGGCATTGTAAGTTGTTGTATTATTTAGTGTTACAAAATAGTCGCTACTTATTTATAAAAAAAGGTGTTACTTAAAAAAAGTAACACCCTATATATTAACTATTGTTAATCATTGTATTTTAAAAAAATCTATCTTTTATGTCTTGTTTCAGAAGATACAGAAAGTTTCTTTCTTCCTTTTGCTCTTCTACGAGCTAATACTTTTCTACCGTTAGCAGAAGCCATTCTTTCTCTAAAACCGTGTTTATTTCTTCTCTTTCTCTTTGATGGTTGGTAAGTTCTTTTTGGCATTATGTGTATTTTTAAAAGTCTTCTTTAATTTATATTTTGCTCTTTAACTATTTTTACTCGGCTAAAAGCGTGGGCAAATATACAACTGTTTTTATTTATGGCAAACACAAATAAAAAAAAAATGAAATAATTTTTAAATCTCTAAATTTTCAGAATTCTTAAAATGTTTTTATGTTTTTTATTTGACATAAATTTTAGAGTTATTACTTTTGCGCAAACCCAAACACATCATGAATAACACTAAGTACGTTTTTGTAACAGGAGGCGTAACATCATCACTTGGAAAAGGAATTATTGCTGCATCTTTAGCAAAATTATTACAGCAAAGAGGATTTTCTGTAACAATCCAAAAACTAGACCCATACATTAATATAGACCCAGGAACATTAAACCCATATGAACATGGAGAATGTTATGTTACTGATGATGGTGCAGAAACTGATTTAGATTTAGGGCATTACGAGCGCTATTTAAACATTCCTACTTCTCAGGCAAATAATGTTACAACTGGTAGAATTTATCAATCTGTAATTAACAAAGAACGTAAAGGAGAGTTTTTAGGAAAAACGGTACAAGTAATTCCTCATATTACTAATGAAATTAAACGCAGAATTCAACTTTTAGGAGAAACTGGCGATTATGATATTGTAATTACAGAAATTGGAGGAACTGTTGGAGATATAGAATCTTTACCATATGTAGAGTCTGTAAGACAAATGCTTTGGGAAAAAGGCGAAGACAATGCAATTGTTATTCACTTAACTTTAGTACCTTTTTTAGCTGCTGCTGGCGAGTTAAAAACAAAACCAACACAGCATTCTGTTAAAATGCTTATGCAAAGTGGTGTTAGCCCAGATATATTAGTATGCAGAACAGAACACGAAATTTCTGATGACATTAAACGTAAATTAGCATTGTTTTGCAATGTTAAAAAAGAAGATGTTATACAATCTATAGATGCTGAAACTATTTATGATGTACCTAATCTAATGCTTAAAGAAGGCTTAGACAAAGTTGTTTTAAAGAAATTTAACTTATCTGCAGAAAAAGAACCAGAACTAAGAGTTTGGAACGACTTTTTAACAAAACATAAAAATCCTAAATCTGAAGTAGAAATAGCTTTAATAGGTAAATATATAGAGTTACAAGATTCTTATAAATCTATTACAGAAGCATTTATTCATGCAGGATCTTCTAACGAAACTAAAGTAAAAATACGTTGGGTGCATTCAGAAAGTTTAACAACTACTAATTTTAAAGAAAAACTAGAAGGTGTTAACGGTGTTTTAGTTGCTCCTGGTTTTGGTGATAGAGGTATTGACGGAAAAATAAAAGCGGTACAGTATGCTAGAGAAAGTAAAATACCTTTCTTAGGTATTTGTTTAGGAATGCAAATGTCTGTTATAGAATTCGCTAAAAATGTGGTTGGTTTAAAAGACGCTTTTTCTACAGAAATGAAAAAAGAGTGTAAAAATCCTGTTATCAACTTAATGGAAAGCCAAAAAGATGTAACAGACAAAGGTGGTACTATGCGTTTGGGTGCTTGGGAATGTATGTTACAAAAGGGTTCTAACGCTTACAATGCTTATCAAGCAGAAAAAATTAGCGAAAGACACAGACACAGATATGAATTTAATAATGATTATCTAGAGCAAATTGAGGCTGCTGGTATGAAAGCTACTGGTGTTAACCCTAAAACAGGATTAGTAGAAGTTGTAGAAGTTACAGATCATCCTTGGTTTGTAGGTGTACAATATCATCCAGAATATAAAAGTACTGTTTTAAAGCCACATCCTTTATTTGTAGACTTTATTAAAGCAAGTTTAAAACAATCTAAAAGCTAATTCTATGAAAACTGTTGTATCTATTATTTGTTTATTTTTTTGTGTAACTATTTTTTCTCAGAATAAAGAGTTAGATAATAAAGGTTTTAGCAATAAAAATAGAAACATTAATTTTCATGGTTTTAAATACAAAGAACAATTTTATAGAATAAACCCAAAAGGTTTAAAAAGTTTTATTGATAACAATAGATCTGATTTTTCTACAGAATTAGAAAATAGTTTATCTGAAAAATATCAAAAAATTAAAACAAAAAGTTTAGTAAGTAAAGTAACATTTTGGAGTTTTTTTGCTGCAGGAACAGTTGTTACAGTTAGTGATGTAACTTCTGCTAATAGAAAAGAAGATTTAACAGCTTTTAGAGGTTTGGGTCTTGTAGCTATTGGAGCAGTAGTTAATTTATTTCTTAGCCCAAATAAAAATAATTATTCTGATTTTTTTAATACAGTTAATAAAAACAACAAAACGTCTATTGAATTTACCGCTAATTATAACAAAAACTTAAATCTAGGAGTTGCTTTCAACTTTTAATATAAGTATAACTTAAACAATGATTTTTACTTTCATAAAAATTTAAATTCAAGAGATTACAAAAAGTGGTATTGGTTTCTTAATACACTATATGCATTAAGAAACCAAACTCCTTTACTTTCTATAAAAACAAAAACTTAATTTAAGATTTACTATAAACTTTTAAAACGGAATGTTATTTGAACGATAACAAATAGATCAGTAAAATAAATAAAAAGCAGCTTATTAACTATATTTGACGCATTTATATTAAACAAACCTGTTTAATACAATGACAAATTG
>CALHCK010000211.1 GCA_937936695.1 uncultured Polaribacter sp. | reverse complement strand
TCTAAAGCTCTCATTTGATGATTGCTGATGTATGATTTTAAATTGTAAAAGCTCATTGCTTCAAAGGTATCGGTAAATTTACAATCATTTTCATAAAGATGTTCTAAAGTAAAATTTGTGTTGAATGAGTGATTTTTAAATAAACTATCTATTTCAGAGTCATAAAAATGCGTATAATAATGCGTATAATATTCGCCTAATGAATTACAATTAGCTATCTTTTTTCCTTTTTTTATTTTTTGATGAAAATTAGGAATACTATTTATTATTTTTCTGTTTTTATGTAAAGTTTTCCATAGAGAAATTTTTTTAAAAACATCGTAACCTCCAAAAAGCTCATCACCCCCAAGACCACTTAAAACAACTTTTACATTATTTTTAGAAGCCATTTTTGCTAAAATTAAATTAGCAGATATATTACAATAGGGTTCTTCATAAGCTATAACAGCTTTATTTATGTATTTAATACTTTCATTTATGTTTGCATAATGAATTACGTGATTTAAATGATGTTTTTTAGCTGTTTCTTTGGCTTGATTAACTTCATTTAACTCTTCAAATTCTTTAAAACCTAAAGTAAGAGTTTTAATGTTTTTAATTTTTTTAGATGCAATTACAGAAATTAAAGAAGAGTCTATACCCCCGCTCATAAAACTACCTACTTCTACATCAGAAATTAATCTGTAATTTATAGCCTTGTATAGGCTTTCTTCAATTAGATTAATACTTTGTTTTTCTGTTAAAGAAAAGTCCTGAATTTGTGTGGGTATTTCCCAATATTTTGTTTCATCTACTGTATTGGTGTTTAAATCTATAGTAATACAATGTCCGGGTTTTAGAGCAGAAATATTATTAAAAACGGTATTAGGTCTTTGTGCTGTAGTAAATCTATAATTTTGCCACAATCCTTCCCAATTAACTTCAGGATTATATATTTTAGAATTAATTATAGATTTTACTGTGCTGCCAAATACAAAATAATGATTGTTTCTAAAAAAGTAGAAAGGTTTAATACCCATTCTATCTCTTGCAAAAAAAACATTGTTTTTTACAGTGTCTAAAATAGCAAAAGCAAACATGCCATTAAATTTTTCAAGTGCTTTTGCACCCCACTCTATATAGGCTTTTAAAACAACTTCAGTATCTGAATCAGATTTAAAATTATAATTTAAAAGTTTTAATTCTTTTCTTATTTCTTTATAATTATAAAGTTCACCATTAAAAATAATACAGTATTTTTCTGTTTCATCTGTAAGAGGTTGATGACTTTTATTAGATAAATCAATTATTTTTAATTGTCTAAAGCCAAAGCCAACTTTAAAGGGTAATCTTGTAGCTGTATTAATATGAGAAGAATTTTTTACTTTAGAATCATCTCCAAAAAAAATAGTTGGTTTTTTAGAAAATAACATAAAACCCTCATCATCAGGACCACGATGTTTAAGTGCATTTGCCATTTCTTTAAGATTAATAGAATGTTTTTCTTCGTTCTTAAAGTTTATAATTCCAGCTATTCCACACATGTTTTTATAAGTCTAAAGTTTTGTAATAGATCTCAGAAAATTTATTAGCAATAGTATTATAACTAAAATGTTTTTCCGAATAATTGTGCATTTCTTGTTTGCTTGCTATATTGTATTTACGGTTGTAAAAATTAATGATTTCAGATTCTAATTCATCTTCATTTCCTGCATTTATTAGTTTACCAAAATTATCAGGAAAAAATTCACTAATTCCTCCTACATTAGAAGATATTACAGGAGTACCACAAGAAAATGACTCTAAGATAACACATGGTAAATTTTCAAAATTACTAAATAAGAGAAACAAATTTGCAGTTTGTAAGTGTTTAATTATTTCTTTGTGTGGTATATGATTTATAAAATCTATATGGTTTAAGTTAATATTTTGCTTAATAGCGTATTGTTTGTATTGAGAAGAGTTACTGCCAATTAATTTCAATTTAAAATCAGGAATTGATGTTTGTAGTTTTTTTACAACATTTAAAATTCCAGAAATATTTTTATGCTCATCTAGCATATTTGATATATGTACTATAGAAAATAATTTATTTTCAATAAAAGCAGGTTTAAATTTTTGTGTGTCTACTACATTTTCAACAACATTATAATTTCCTTTTAAACCAAAGTTAATTAATGATTTTTTTAAATCATTAGTAACAGGGCAAATAAAAGAAGCTTGTTTTACAATTATTTTAGATATTAATTTTTGATAAAAAGAAATGTCTTTAAAATAGGGGGTATGATAACCAGTCCAATGTTCTGTAATAATATAGGGTATCTTTTTTAAGTGTTTTAAGTATAAAGGAAAAATACCAAATGGAAAAATTTCATTTAAATGAACAATATCAAATTGATCTACTTTTTTAATTAAAAATTTAAAAGCTTTAAAAAAAAGCATGAACTTTTCAATTGAATTTTTTGCAGATCTTGTATATACTATATGAGTTTTAATGTTATCTAACTCCTTAAAAATATATTCAAAATCAGTTTGTAAAGAGGTGTCTGTTATTATATGTATAACAGAAACATTGTGTTTTAAAGAAACAGCTTTAGCATGTCTTTCAATAAAATCTCCATTAGTAGGATAAATGCGTGAAGGGTACCATCCACAAATAAATAAGACTGATAATTTCTGTTTCAAAACATAGTTTTAGTATTACAAATATAAAGACTTAAAAAGGAATGTGGTTTAATAAAATTTCAATGTTAAACTTTAGCTTACCCAAATAAAACAATATATTTAAAGTTTTAATCGTTAAATTTTTAATAAACGAAATTTTAATAATGTATTTTAAAAAAATTGCTTTGTGTTTATGTTTACTATTATCAATATCTTGTACAGAAGATTTAGATTTTAAGCAAACTGAAGACTTTTCATCTCAACCGTCTT
>CALHCK010000210.1 GCA_937936695.1 uncultured Polaribacter sp. | reverse complement strand
TCAAAAAAAAATTCTCTCTCTTTAACAATATCAAAGTAAGAGTTACTATTAGCTTGGGCAAGTAATGGTAAAACACAAAAAAATAAGACAGCAGTACTAATAAAATTGGTGATTCTGTTCATCAGTTTTTTTAATAAAAATACAAATAATAATAACATCATCTTATTAAATGCATTAAACAAAAAAAGGATTCATTGTACAATGAATCCTTTTCTTTATATATTATATCTCGATTTTACAGTAAATCGAATTTTCTTGGTAACCAAAGTGTTAATTCTGGGAAATAAGTGATTAGCAATAGCACTGCTATCATCACTAAAAATAACGGTAATAAAGGCTTTATAACCTGTTGTATTTTTAAATCGGCAACACTACAACCTACAAAGAGTACAGAGCCCACAGGAGGCGTACAAAGACCAATACAAAGGTTCATAATCATTATAATACCAAAATGAATAGGATCCATACCTAAACTAGAAACTACCGGTAAAAATATAGGTGTAAAAATTAGTACTGCAGGTGTCATATCCATAAAAACTCCAACAAATAATAATATTAAATTTATAATTATTAAAATTACAATTGGGTTATCACTTATAGCTAATAAAGTATTACTAATTTCTTGTGGAATATTTTCATAACTCATTACCCAAGACATTGCTATTGATGTAGATACTAACAACAATACAATTGCAGATGTTTTTACAGTTTCTAATAAAATAGGAGAAATATCTTTTATGGTAATTTCTTTATACACAAAACCTAAAACTAAGGTATAAATTACTGCTATTGCAGATGCTTCTGTAGCTGTAAAAATTCCGGCAACAATACCTCCTATTACAACAACTAACAGCATTAAACTAGGAAATGCATCTACAAACCTCTTAAAAAACTCTTTAAAACCTACCATTTTATCTGTAGGGTATTTTTTTATGATAGAATAAATTAAAGCAACTATCATTAAAGCAAAACCAATTAATAAACCAGGTATGTATCCTGCAATAAATAATGCAGCAATAGACACTCCTCCACTTGCCAAAGAATATACAATTAAAACGTTACTAGGCGGTATAATTAAACCTGTTGTTGCACTGGTAATATTTACTGCAGCACTAAAAGATTTATCATAACCATCTTTTTCCATCATCGGGTTCATAAAACCACCAATTGCAGATGCTGCTGCAACGGCAGACCCTGATATTGCTCCAAAAAGCATGCAAGAGATTATATTAACAAATGCCAATCCTCCTGGTAATGGTCCAACAATTGCCTTTGCAAAATTTATCAACCGGACGGCAATACCACCACGATTCATTATTTGACCTGCCAATATAAAAAACGGAATAGCAGATAATGTAAAACTATCTAAAGATGTTGCCATTCTTTGCGCCAATGTTGTTACCGATGGTAAAAAAGGCATTGCACTTAATAAAGTAAATAAAGCAGCTAAACCAATTGCAAATGCAATAGGTACTCTTAACGATAAGAAAACTAAAAAGCTACATACTAAAATAAGGACTTCTACTAAATTCATAATTTACGCTTTATTTAATTTTCTTTGATTTAAGAGTGTATCTATACTATAATAACAAATTAGTAAACCAGATATTGGAACTACTAAATATATAAATCCTAAAGGAATTTCTAATGTTGCTGATGTTTGTCCGAATTGAAAACTCAACTGACACAACCTTGCTCCTCCAATAATCATTACTGTAAAAGCAAAAACAGCTACAGAAATAAATACAATTCCGTTAAATAAATTTTGCCTTTTCTTAACCACATCTTCAGGTATTAGATCTATAGCTAAATGTAAATTTTTACCCGCAGCATATGCAGCTCCTAACAAACCAACCCAAATTAATGAAAAACTAGAAACCTCATCTGTAATCGTACTAGGTGCTCTTAAAACAAATCTAGAAAATACTTGCCATATTACACTTGCTAACATTAGTACTAAAATAAAAAGCACTAATTTTTCTAAAACACTATCTATTTTTGCTCTCATTATTTTTTATTTTTTATAGCAGTAATTAAAGATTTCATTTCTTCATCTCCTTTAAACATTTCTAAAATTCCTTTTGTTTGAGCCTCAAAAGGTTTTTTATTTGGATAAAAGATTTTAACTCCTGCTTTTTTAACTGCGGCTAAAGATTCTTTTTCTGATGCCGCCCATAATCTTCTTTGTGCAATTGTACTAACTTTTACAGCTTGTTTAACCCAAGATCTTTCTTGTTCGTTTAACCTAGACCAAGTATCTGTTCCTATCAAAAGAACGTCGGGTACAGAGGTATGTTCATCTAAAGAATAAAATTTACATACTTCGTAATGCTTAGAAGTATAAAAACTTGGTGGATTGTTTTCTGCTCCGTCCACTACTCCTTGCTGTAAAGCTGTATATAACTCTCCCCAAGAAATCGGAGTTGGAGATCCTCCTAAATCGTTTACCATAGCAACTGCCATGTTACTTTTTTGTACTCTAATTTTTTTACCTTTTAAATCTGCTGGAGTTTTAATAGGGTTTTCTTTCATATAAAAACTTCTACTACCTGCATCATAAAAAGTTAAACCTCTTAATCTAAATTTTTCTCCTTTCAAAAGTAATTTCTCTCCAATTTCACTATCAAAAACACTAAAAGTATGTGCTTTATCTCTAAACATGTAAGGCACACTAAACACCTTGTATTCTGGTATAAAGTTCTCTAAAACCGCTGCCGATACTTTAGTAATATCTAAACTACCTATTTGCAACAATTCTAGAGTTTCTCGCTCACCTCCTAATTGACTACTAGGGTATATATTTAATTTTAATTTTCCTTTTGATTGTTTTTCTAGCTCTTCGCCAAAAATAACCATGGCTTTATGTACAGGGTGTTTTGTATCTAAACTATGCCCTAATCTTAATGTCTTTGTACTTTTTTCTGATTGACAACCAAAAAACGACACCATTACTGCTAGAAATAATGCAAATAATAAACTATTATTTTTATTCATTTGAAATAACTTTTATTAAAGTTGAGTAACAACCAAAGGGTTGTTTATTTTTTTAGAAAACTCTGTTAAGTAATTTTCCCATTCTTGTTTGTTTGCAAAATGCTTACTCTTTTTCCAACCAAAACCTGTGTAATACACAACTTTTCCGTTAACAACATTTAAGTGAGCAAACAGATTACTTTCATCTTTCTTTGGTGACATGTATTTATCAAAATCAGAAAAATATTTTTTTGCAGAAACAATACCTGTACCTAATTCAGAATCATCAAGAGTTTCCCAATGACTAATCCAGTTCTGAGTAACATTCTGACTTGTAATTCCTTGTTTTTTATGAAGTGTTAATCCTGCAGAAATTTGATTAACTCCATCAATCTCAATCTCAAAACGAGATAAATTTTGCCCGTAGTCTAAAGAAATATTTTTTGTTTCTTCTACTTGTTTACCATTAGCATCCCAAGTAGCATAAGTTAACACAAAACTTGTTCTAATAGGACCTGTTGTAATTGTTTTATAAGATGTAAAATTTTTAGAAAAATAATAAGCAGTATCTACCTTAACAGCAATACCACCAACACCTCTACTAACACCTACATGAAAATTATCTAACCCCTCTCCATGGTCTTTATGATAAGCACCTTTTTTAACATCGTTTCTTTTGTACCACTTGTTTATAATAGGGTATTCTACACGTTTTAACCAAGCATCTATACCACTAGATAAAGTACCTCCTTTAACTCCGTCTTCTTTCATTTTCTGAGCAACAGGACCAAAAGTTCTAAAGGCAACTCTGTTATTTTCCCATGCATAATCATCTGTTCTCTCTGGTACAAAACGAGAATAGCAATATTCTTTAGCCATATCGTTTTTTACATCAGAAATAATTATTGTGTAGTTTCTAGATGTATTAGCTGCTATTGCTGGTTGAAACAAAAGAACATCGCTTTTACCATCTAAATTAGTATCTACAACTTGCGAAGTAATTTCTTCATTATTATCATCTAATACTGCCAAATAACTTACTTTTTCTTTAGCTACTTTTGATATATCTACCTCAACAGTTTCAAATTCTCTGTTAATAGCTATTGTATTTTTTACAGATAGTGTTACTACTAGCTCATCACTTTTACCACACGAGGTTAGTAAAGCAAGACCAATAAAAAAGAGTGTTATTTTTTTCATAAATGATTAATGTGTTATTAGAACTCCACAAAGCAAAATACTTTGCGGAGTTTTTAAGTATTATTCTATTCTTCGTTAGATGGTTTACCAATAGTAGCTAAGATTCCTCCGTCTACATATAAAATATGACCGTTAACAAAATCACTAGCTTTTGACGATAAAAACACAGCTGCTCCTGCTAAATCATTTGGATCTCCCCATTTCTTTGCAGGTGTTCTGTTTACAATAAAGTCGTTAAACGGATGTCCGTCTACTCTAATTGGTGCTGTTTGCGAAGTTGCAAAATAACCAGGTCCAATACCGTTAACTTGTACTCCAAAACGTGCCCATTCTGTAGCCATGTTTTTTGTTAACATTACCAAACCTCCTTTAGCTGCAGCATAAGCACCAACGGTATTTCTCCCCAACTCACTCATCATAGAACAGATATTAATAATTTTACCTGCTTTACGCTCCATCATACCTTTAATAACATGCTTAGAAACAATAAAAGGACTCACCAAGTCAATATCAATAACTTGTTTAAAATCTTCCACTTCCATTTCTGCTAATGGAGTTCTTTTTATAATACCAGCATTGTTTACTAAAATATCTATAGCACCAACTTCACTTTCAATTTTTTTAATGCTTTCAATTACCTGTGCTTCATCTGCCACATTAAATTTGTAACCTACAGCATTAATACCTTCTGCCTGATATAAAGCAACTGCTTTGTCTATTTTTTCTTGAGATGAATTTCCATTCACAACAATTGTAGCCCCTGCTTTACCTAATCCCATAGCCATAGACATTCCTAAACCATGTGTAGATCCTGTAACTAAAGCTACTTTTCCTGAAATATCAAATAATGTTTGAGACATAGTTTTATCTTAATTCAGTAATTTTTGCAACATCCATATCATTGTAATCTAAGTTTTCCCCTGCCATACCCCAAATAAAAGTATAGTTAGAAGTACCAGAACCAGAGTGAATAGACCATGGTGGAGAAATAACTGCTTCATGGTTTTGCATCCAAATATGACGCGTTTCTTGAGGCTCTCCCATAAAATGACAAACAGATTGCTCTTCCATAATATCCATGTAATAATAGATTTCCATTCTTCTATCATGAACGTGAGCTGGCATTGTATTCCAAACAGAACCTGTTTTTAATTCTGTCATTCCCATTTGCAACTGACAAGTAGTAACTATACCTCCAATAATCATTTGGTTTACAGTTCTATGATTTGCAGTTTCTAAACTACCTAATTCTATTTTGTTAGCTTCTTCTTTAGTTACCTGTTTTGTTGGATAAGAAGTATGAGCAGGTGCAGAATTCATATAAAATTTTGCAGGATTGCTAGCATCATCACTTTTAAAAATTACTTCTTTAACACCTTTTCCTAGGTATAAAGCATCTTTATGTAACATTTTAAACTCTTTTCCATCGGCTATTATTGTACCTGTACCACCAGCATTAATAACACCAACTTCTCTTCTTTCTAAAAAGAATTCAGATTTTAAAGAATCAATAGTTTCTAATGTTAAAGGGCTTGTTGTTGGTACAGCTCCACCTGCCATATATCTATCATAATGCGTATACACCCATTTTATAGCTCCAGGATTCATTAAATCAGGAATTAAAAATTCGTCTCTTAATTCTTGTGTATCGTATTTTTTTACTGCTTGCGGACTCGAAGCATATCTTGTTTCAAAAGTAGTTGCCATTTTTATTTTTTTATTATTAAAAAATCTACAAGGTTAAAAAACCTTGTAGATTAAATTTGTAAGACTATAAAGAACGTCTTATTCCTATTTCTAAACCTCTTAATTCTGCTAAACCTCTTAAGCGTCCAATTCCTGAATATCCCGGATTTGTTTTCTTTTTTAAATCGTCTAACATTTTATGACCATGATCTGGTCTAAAAGGCATTCTTAAATCTTGTCTTCCTGCTGCTACACGTTTCTTTTGCTCTAAAATTAACGCTTTCATTACAGCATACATGTCTACATCTCCTTCTAAATGATCTGCTTCATGAAAGTTACCCGCAGCATCTCTTTTTGTAGCTCGTAAGTGGATAAAATGAATTCTATCTCCTAAACGCTCTACCATTCCTGCTAAATCATTATCAGCTCTTACTCCAAAAGAACCAGTACAAAATGTTAATCCGTTGTTAGGAGACTTTACTGCATTGTAAATATCTTCTATATCTTGTTCTGTAGATACAACTCTTGGCAAGCCTAAGATTGGAAATGGTGGATCATCTGGGTGAATACACATTAACAC
This sequence comes from uncultured Polaribacter sp., assembly GCA_937936695.1. Lineage (GTDB taxonomy): Bacteria > Bacteroidota > Bacteroidia > Flavobacteriales > Flavobacteriaceae > Polaribacter. The sequence goes on along the minus strand of CALHCK010000210.1, from coordinate 1,925 downwards.
TCCTGCTTGTTCTGCTGCTGGAATAATTTCTGATAAGAAAGAAAATAAATTAGCTTTTAATTCTTTTGGACCAATGTTTTTATAAGTAGCCAAAATTTCATTAAATTCTTCTAAAGAGTATCCTTCTTCTGCACCAGGTAAACCTGCAATAATATTTCTAATTAACTTTGTTTGTTCTTCTTCAGATGCATTTTTTATAAAGTTATCTGCATCTTGTTTTTGAGCATCTGTATAATCGCTTTCAGCTCCTGGTCTTTTTAACAAATACAATTCAAAAGCAGCAAAAGCAGCTGCTTCAAAACGTAATGCTGTAGATTGGTCTGACACTTCGTAATCTAAATTAGTACGAGTCCAATCTAATACTGGCATAAAATTATAACAAACAATATCAATACCACATTCTCCTAAATTTAAAAGAGTTTGTTTGTAGTTTTCTATGTATTTTTTATAATCTCCAGATTTTGTTTTTATATTTTCATGAATAGGTACAGATTCTACAACAGACCATGTTAAACCTACTCCTTCTATAATTTGTTTTCTTTTAGTAATTTCTTCAACAGTCCAAACTTCTCCATTCGGAATATGATGTAATGCAGAAACAATACCTGTTGCTCCTGATTGTTTTATATCTGATAAAGAAACTGGATCGTTTGGCCCATACCAACGCCAAGTTTGTTCTAAATTTTGTATCATTTTTCTTTCTTATTTAAACTCCGCTATATGCAGAAAAACCTCCGTCAATTGGAATTACAATTCCTGTTACAAATGCAGATGCATCATCACATAAATATAAAGTAGAACTAATTAAATCGTCTGCTGTACCGTAACGTCCCATAGGAGTTTGATCTATAATTTGCTGACCTCTTTGTGTTAAACTTCCGTCTTCATTAGTTAATAAAGTTCTGTTTTGATCTGTTAAGAAAAACCCTGGAGCTAATGCATTTACACGAATACCAACCTTAGAAAAGTGTACTGCTAACCATTGTGTAAAATTAGAAATTGCTGCCTTTGCACCACTATATGCAGGTATTTTTGTTAATGGAGTAAAAGCATTCATAGAAGAAATGTTTAATACAGAACAACCTTCTCTACCAACCATATCTGTAGCAAAAACTTGAGTAGGAATTAAAGTTCCTAAAAAGTTAAGGTTAAATGTAAATTCAATTCCTTTTGGATCTAAATCAAAAAAAGTTTTAAAACCTTCTGTTGTGTTTTTTAAATCTTCTAATGCAAAAAACGGATTAGAAGTTGTACCTAAAGGATGATTACCTCCGGCACCATTTACTAAAATATCTACTTTACCAAAAGCATCATTTACAACTTGTTTTGCTTTTTCTAAAGAATCTTTTTCTAAAACATTCGCAGCTACACCAATTGCCTCTCCTCCTGCATTATTAATTTCTTCTGCTACTTTGTTTGCAGCTTCTTCTCTTAAATCTAAAACGGCTATTTTATTACCTTCTTTAGAAAGTGCCATTGCCATAGTGCTACAAAGAACTCCTCCTGCACCTGTTAATACGATTGTTTTTCTCATGGTAAATTAGAAAATATCTTATAAAGTTTAATAATTGATTTTTAGTAACAAAACCATAAAAATAAATTTCAGTAACCTCTTTTATGTCCTGTACTATCTTGTTTTTGTACTACAATAATAATACTTATATCTGTAACAACCATACATAAAAGGTATACTAAAATACAAACAACTAATAATCAGAAACATAAACACCAATTAAATAAGCACTAAAAAGACGATTTTTTTATTAAAAAATATTGTTTTTTACTTAAACTGAACATGCCATAAATATTATTTAATTAAACAAAAAAAATCCCTCTTTCGAGGGATTTAGATACTGGCTTTTTTAATCTTTTAACACTAAAAAATAGACAAAAAACCAATAAGACGTGTTTTATATATTATTTAC
>CALHCK010000209.1 GCA_937936695.1 uncultured Polaribacter sp. | reverse complement strand
ATTGGATTGTCTCTATCAGATAAGAATTGGTTTGTAAAAAGAAAGATAGATTAAACACGAAAAAAATAAAACAAAACAAATGAAGAAATTTACATTTTTATTAGCTGCATTACTTTTATTAGTTTCAGTGAAAACAAATGCGCAGGAAGATCAACAAAGAGAATGTACTATTAAGTATAATTATTTTAAAGGAGATTACAATTCTAAAAAATATGAAGATGCTTATACAAATTGGATTTATGTAATGGATAATTGTAAAGATTTATCTGTTAATATTTACAAACTTGGATCTAAATTAGTAGAAGATATTAGAAAAGACCCTGTTTTAGCAAAAAGAGTGTACGAGCAAAGATTGCAATATTATCCAAAGAAAAATCCTGCAAAAGTACACAGTGATTATGCTACTTATTTAGCAAAAAATAAATTAGCTTCTGATGATGAAATTTTTGCAATTTTAGAAAAAGCATATACAATTGATGCTACTAAAATGGGAGTTAAAAATTTGTATAAATATTTTCAAGGTGTAACTGATAGAAATAAAGACACAAACCCACAGAAAGTATTTGATACTTATGATGATGTTTTAGAAAGTGTAAACCTTAAGTTAGAGACTTATGGAAGTAAATTAAGAGAGTTAACTAAAGACACCACAGCTGTTTTAAATAAAAGAGAAAGAAGTTTAGTAAAAGCATACACAGTAAACTCTAAAGCTTTAGGAACTGTAGAACATGGATTAGATGGAATTATATCTAGCATTGCTACTTGTGAAAGATTAGTGCCATTATATCAGAGAGATTTTGAGGCAAATAAAACAAATGCACAATGGTTAAAAAGAGCGGTTTCTAGAATGTTTAACAAAGGATGTCAGAGTGAGCCTTTGTATGAAAAATTAGTAAGAGCTTATGCAGAAGCATCTTCGTCTCCAGAAGCATATGCATTTTTAGCAAATGTTTTAGAAGATAATAATGATAGTCAGGGAGCTAATCAAATGAGACAAAAAGCATTTGATTTAGAATCAGATCCTTTAAAGAAAGCAAAATATAAATTAAAATTTGCTAAAGCAGCTCAAGATAGAGGTCAGTTAGGTAAAGCAAGATCTCTTGCAAGAGAAGCATTGTCTTTTAACCCTCATTTAGGTAAAGCACATATATTAATTGCAAGATTGTATCAATCTAGTGTAAACTCTTGTGGTAAGAGCTTATTTGAAAAAAGAATGGTATATGTAGCAGCTTTAAACGAAGCTCAAAGAGCAGCCAATGTAGATCCTAGTATTTCATCAGCAGCAAGAAAATATATTAAGAGTTACCAAGCAAATGTACCAAGTAAAAAAGATATCTTTACAGCAGGTGCAGTACCAGGAAGTAACCACACAATTAAATGTTGGATAGGTTTAACTGTAAAAGTACCTAAATAAGTTTGTGAAAAAATATAACAAAATATTAATTAAAAGCATTACTGTTCTATTTGCAACAGTAATGCTTTTTTCATGTAGTAATAACGCTAAAGAAGTAAGAGATTTTTTAGCTTCAAAAAATTTACCTGTGGGTAAGGCCACAGATGCCTACCATGTTTACAAAGATTCTGGTAAAATTACATCTAAATTAATTACTCCTTTATTAAGAGATTTTAGTAACAGAAAAAAACACCCTTACAGTGATTTTCCTAAAGGAATTAAGATTATTAATTTTGAGAAAAACGGAATAGATTCTGTTACAATTGTTGGAGATTATGCGATTCATTACCCTAAGACAACAGTATCTGAATTAGTGGGTAATGTAGAAGTTATTAATCATACAGAAAACACCAAATTATTAACAGAACAGTTGTTTTGGGATCAAAAAACAAAATATTATTTTTCAGAAAAACCTTTTACTTTAACAACATCAAAAGATACAATTTTTGGTATTGGTTTTGAGTGTAAAGAGGATTTGAGTAAGCACTTAGCAAAGAAAACTACAGGAAAATTACAGACATTAGAAAACAAATAGAATGAATAAAATTTGGAAAATATTTCAGTACGCATATTTAATAATCGCAATTATTTTTTTAATTGAAGGAATATTAAAATGGAATGAAGATAGAGAGGAAGCTTATTTATTTTTTGGCTTTTCTATTTTTATTACCTTAGTGTTTTTCTTTAAAAGACATTTTAGAAAAAAAATAGCTAAAAGAAATAACCCTAAATAAGATTCTAAATTTCTTAATGGAAATTGAAATCATAATAATACTTGTCTCAATTATATTTTCTGCATTCTTTTCTGGAATGGAGATTGCCTTTGTTTCTGCTAATAAACTACATATAGAATTAGAAAAAAAAAGAGAAGGGTTAGTGCCTAAAATATTAAATAAGATAACTCAAAAATCTTCTAAATTTATTACTACTATGTTGGTTGGTAATAACATTTCTTTGGTTATCTATAGTTATTATATGGGGGTATTTTTAGTTCAGTTTATACCAACTACTTTAAATAACTTTTCTAATTTATTATTACAAACTATAATTTCTACTTTAGTAATTCTTGTTACTGCAGAGTTTTTACCTAAAGCTATTTTTAGAATATATGCTAATGAAGTTTTAAAAGTTTTTGCTGTTCCTGCTTACTTTTTTTATGTCCTTTTTCATTTCTTTTCTGAATTTATAACTATTATATCAGACTTTTTTTTAAAATTATTTTTTAAAACGGCTTCTAACGAAGAGCAAAGAGAATTTAGTAAAGAAGAGTTGGGTAATTATATAACAGAGCAATTAGAAACAGGAGGAGAAGACGAGGAAATGGATTCTGAAATTCAAATATTTCAAAATGCTTTAGAGTTTCAAAACGTAAAGGCAAGAGAAGTAATGGTGCCTAGAACAGAAGTTATTGCCGTAGAATTGCATGAAAGTGTTTTTAAATTACAAAAAACGTTTATAGATTCTGGATTATCTAAAGTACTTGTGTATAAAACTTCTTTGGATGATGTTATTGGTTATGTAAATGCGTTTGAGTTGTTTAAAAAACCAAAAACTATAAAATCTATATTGTTACCTGTAGAAATAGTACCAGAATCTATGGTGATAAATGATGTGCTAAATACATTAATGAAAAAACGTAAAAGTGTTGCTGTTGTTGTTGATGAATACGGAGGTACTTCGGGTATTGTTACGGTAGAAGATATTGTAGAAGAGCTTTTTGGAGAGATAGAAGATGAGCATGATACACAAGAGTATTTAGAAGAAAAAGTACATGAAAATGCGTTTAATTTCTCGGCAAGATTAGAAATAGATTATTTAAATGAACAGTATAATTTAAATATTTTAAAATCTGAAGCTTATGAAACTTTAGGAGGTTTTATAATAGAACATACAGAAAATATTCCTGAAGAAAAAGAGGTTTTATTTATAGGGTCTTTTAAAGTAAAAATTCTAAAAATGAGTGGAGCAAAAATAGACGAAGTATTTATAGAAACTGTAGATACAGAGAACTAAATCTCTTTAAAAGAATATCATCTTCTTAATTACCAAAAACTTACTGTTATTAACCTTTAAATCGGTTGCAATTTTAAAAGCCAAATCGTATATTCGCCAACCGAAATTAAATAAATGACGTATGGCAATTTTATCAAAAATTAGAGAACGTTCGATGTTCTTAATCATTATAATTGGTCTAGCACTTTTTGCTTTTGTATTAGATCCATCTTCT
>CALHCK010000208.1 GCA_937936695.1 uncultured Polaribacter sp. | reverse complement strand
TTTAAAACTAAAGGAGCTCCTCCTACAGACTCTACAACATGTTCTACATCTTTTGTGTAATTTGTAAAAACAGTTTTAGGTAAACCAACACCAGCTCTAGCTAAAATTTGTAAACTGCTTAATTTATCTCTAGATCTTGTTAATGCTTGTGAAGAAACAGATGTAAAAACTTTCATCATTTCAAATTGACGAATTACAGCAGTACCATAAAATGTTACAGAAGCACCAATTCTTGGGATAATTGCATCTATGTTTTCTAAATACTCTCCTTTATAATGAATCTTAGGAGACTTTTTTTCAATCTCTATATTACATTTTAAATGATCTACCACCATAACTTCATGCCCTCTTTTTTCGGCAACTTCAACCAATCTGCTAGTAGAATATAGTTTTGGATTTCTAGATAAAATTACAATTCTCATCTGTTTATATTTTTTAATTTGTAGGATAGTTCTTTTTTAACTGTATCGATCACAAATTTGTTGTTTAAAAATTTTCTGCCCAATAGTACCGGGTATTTCATGTTTTTTCGCTCACTTAAAGTTAAATAAATAGGATATGTTGTGTTAAAAATAACAATCTTAGAATAAATCATAAAGCGTGTTTCAGAAACCCCATTAGAACTTTTAACTTCTTTAGATGTATAGTCTTTGTATGTAAATTTTTTAGGACGATACAAAGAATGTTCAGCATCTAAAACAGTAAACTGCAATAAGGTTTCTCCGTTAATAACTACCTCTTTAATATTGGTGCAGTGTATAGAAGAAGTATATGCACCAGAGTCTATTTTAACATCAATATTTTCTAGAAACAATTCAGGGAAATCGGCTTTGTCTGAACGACCTATCGTTATTTTCATTTTTTATACTATTGCTGTAAATGTACTAATTGAATTTGATAGAATAAGTACTAATTATTAAATAAATATAAACATAAAGTTACCTATTAAAACTTGTAAATTTTAATGTTTTTAAAAGATAATATTAAGTGTAAAATTTATCAGGTGTAGTTAACTAGTAGCTTGGGTACAAACCCCTTTTTTACAGAAAGCGGTATTTGTACTCTAAAGCAAAACAAACTATTGCCTGATATTTGTAATGTGTTTAAAACAAAATTGAACAGCTGCAATTAATTTTAAATGCAAAGGCGGTACTTGAAAAGCCTAAAAAACAGAGTAGAGAAAGAAAAAAAATAAACTTATATTATTATGGCAACAATTAATGTTTTAATTGCAGTAGATGGTGCAAAATTAGCACAACAAGTAGCAGATGGTTCTATTAACGCAGGTTCTGCAAATGCACCAACAGTTTTAGGTTCTTACAGTTCATCAGATGTATATATATCTATGATTGCACCAAATAGTGCAGTAAGTAATGGTACTCAAGGACAATCGGAATTACAAATACAAGCGAATGGTGGAGATAGCGTAGAATGGGCTATTACAACATTAGATAACAATTTTGATCAAACAGCTTTTTTGTATAACGGAAATTTTAATCCTGCAAACGCTATAAACACACCATTATCTTATGCGTGCGGTCAAGCATATGCGTACTTAGGTACAGGAAACCCTGCAACTACAACACCTACAAAATTTGTAAATCAGGTAAGTACAGTAACCGGAACAATTTTAAAGATTGGTGTAAAGGTTCAATATACACTTTCATTTGTATTAGTAGATAATGCTACGGGTAATACCATAGGATATTTTACATGGGATCCGTTTATTAATGTAAACTAAGAAACCATTTATTAAAAATAAAAGGCATACAAATTAATAATGTATGCCTTTTTTTTAGTAGAAAAAATAGTTAATTATTTTTTCTGTAAAATCTCGGTAAGTACTTTTTTAAACACATCAACAGGTTGTGCTCCAGTAACCGCACTTTCTCTATTAAAAACAATTGTAGGTACAGAATTTATGCCCAATTTTTGCCAGTAAATAGCTGTGTTTTTGGTGTGGTTTCTTTTTTCAGGGTTATTTAATTCATTTAAAGCTTCATCTGCATTTAAACCAACATCTAACAAAGCTTGTTTTAAAGTATTTATATTAGATACATTTTTTTGTTCGCTAAAATAAGCTGTTGTTAAACGCATTTTTAGTTCGGTTTGTTTACCAAATTGTTTTGCGTATTCTAAAAGTACATGTGCATTAAATGTGTTTACAATTCGCATGCCTTCATAAAAATCGAACTTAAAATCTAGTTCTTCACCAGCTTCTATCAGCATTTCTTGAGATGCTTTTTGTTGCTCAGGCGTAGATCCGTATTTATCTGCAATGTGTTCATTTAAGTTTTGTCCTTCTATCGGCATACTAGGATTTAACTCAAAAGGTTGCCACTCAATTTCTATCTGATCTTGTATTCCTAATTCTATAATTGCTTTTTCTAAACGTTTATATCCAACGGTACACCAAGGACATACAACATCTGATACAATATCTATTTTTAGTTTTTTATTCATGGTATATATTTATTTTACAATTAAAGTAAAAGGAATTGAATATTTGATGTTTACAGGTTTATCATTCTGAATACCAGGTTCACTTTTAGGTAACTGTTCTATAACTCTTTTAACTTCTTTCTTTATTGCTATGTGAGGCGCTTTTATTTTTATATCAGAAGCATTTCCTTCTTTATTAAGAGTGAAACCAATAAAAATTCTTTTTCTTCCAGGAGTTAAATCTAATTTATTAGGTAGGTCTGCATCAAAATTTTGAACAAAATGTTCCTGTACTTTTTTACTAAAACATTTTTTTAACTCTATAATAGAGTTACTAGAAGTTTTGCATCCAGGAAAAATAGGTATTCTTTCGAAAAAAACATAAGAACTGGCTTTTATGATATTTGTGTTATTCTCAAAAGCTATTGCTTGTAGTATGTAATTGTTAAATTTATTTGTGTTTAATAAATTTAAATTCTTAAAAGGATATTCTTTTAAAGCTTCTTTAAGTTTATTGTCTAATTTTTTAGATCTTGCAGAAGTTCTTATTTCTACAAGGTTATTGTTTTTATCAATATTAAAATAGATCATTAATCTATTGTTAATTCTGTTTAAATTCGCTTTTTTTAAGGTGGTTGGTGTAATTTTTGAGATTAGATATTTAGAAAGCGTATTATTTACATTAGGTTTAGAAAAAGAATCAAAACTAGTATTAGGATCTACATAAATATTTTTTTCATTTTTTTTAAACTTTAGATAAAATGAATACGTAGGAGTGTGAAATTTATTGTTAATGGAACCCAAAGATGTAATCTTTGGAAAAGTAGTTAACACGTTTTTTATTTCGTCTATATTGTTAATTGTTTTTTTAGATTTTTTAACAATCAAGTTCCCTCCTCTATTGATAAAAAAGTTAAACTTTATTGAACTTTTTTCAGCATTAGAAAAATTAAAGTTTTTGTAAAAATGTTTTTTTAGTTCTCTATTTAAACAGGTCTCAAAATCTTCAAAATAATTTAAGTCTTTACAAGCGCTACAAACGGTGGGTGTTTCAATAATAATCTTAGAACTACAATTAAAAATGTTCTTATTTCCGTTGTTAGAAATTATTTGAAATGAATATCTGTTTTTAGAATTTAAATTTTTAATATTTAGTTTTTCTAACGGATATTTATCAAAAGCCTCTTTTATTTTTTCTTCTAAATCCTTATTATTAGAGTATAAATTTGTTTTTATATCGTAAGGTTTATTTTCTTTATTGATATAAAAATAAGCGTTTATAGAAGTTTTATTTTTAGGGTATTTTATGTTTTTTAGTAGCTTTTTAGGAATCTCTTTTTTAAAATAGAGAGATAATTCGTTTTTTATGTCTGGATTAGAAAGAGTAGTGTAATTAAATTTTTTTAAAGTTTGTGCGTATCCCATTAAAAAAGAGAAAAGGCATACAATTATCAGGTTTTTTTTCATAATATTTTTTTGTAAAATTAAAATTTAGCAATAGCGGCTTCAGCACAACGTTCTCCATCCATAGCAGCAGATATAATTCCACCAGCATAACCACCACCTTCACCACAAGGAAACAAGCCTTCTATTTGTGTATGTTCTAAGTTTTCTTTTCTTGGGATATTTACAGGAGAAGAGGTTCTAGATTCAACACCTACTATATTAGCT
>CALHCK010000207.1 GCA_937936695.1 uncultured Polaribacter sp. | reverse complement strand
CTTTAGAAAATAATGATAGACCAAAGGTCATAATTGTAAGGTAAATATAATTGATTATAATAAATTTAGTCGTTTCATTAATTCTGGTCTTTTAGAACGACTAACTGGTATTACATCTTTTTCTATTAAAACACTATTATCTTCAATATCAATTATCTTTTTAATATTTATAATGTATGACCTATGAATTTTTAAGAATAAATAATCTGGTAATTTTTCTTCAATTTTTTTTAGTGTAGAATGTACTCTATACTCTTTATCTTCTGTTTTAATTCTAATATAATCACCTTTTGCTTCTACTAAATAAATACTTGGTAAATCTATTTTAATTAAACGTCTGTCTATATTTACATAAAAATCGTTTTCAGGAATCGATTTTTTGGGAGTTAGTACAGAAGAAGTAGGTGTACTAACAATAGTTAACTGTTTTTTTTCTGCTTTTAAAATTGCCTTTTTAAACCTATTAAGTTCTAATGGTTTTAATAAATAATCTACAATACAATCATATTCAAAAGCCTGTATAGCAAATTTAGGGTCTGATGTTGTTAAAATTATTTTTGGCGGATTTTTTAATGTTTTAATAAAATCTAATCCATTAAAATTTGGCATATGAATGTCTAAAAAAATAAGATCTACTTCATTTTCATTTAAATATTTAATAGCTTCTATTGCATTAGAAAATTCTTTAATAATATTCAGCGATTTTATTTCATCACAAAGAGTTTTTATTATAACTCTTGCCATGGTTTCATCATCAATAATAATACAATTCATAAAGATTATATAGTTTCTATATATTCAGAGATTACTGCTAAAATTTCTTCAAAGTCTTTTTGCTTTTTTAAACTATGTTCACGAAGATTATGTTCAAATTCATTAGCAATTTCATAACTTTTTTCAAGACCTAAAATACTAATTTTATGCTTAAGTCTATGAACATTTTCTTCAATTTTTTTAAAAGCTTGCTGTTCTAAACTATTGTAATAATCTTGTTTTTCTTCCGGAAACTCGTTTTTAATAACATCTATTAATGTTTTTTTTATAGTTTTATCTCCTCTTGCTAATTCTTCTATATAATTTAAGTTTGGCTTTTCCATCACTTATTTTTTTATCTTAAAATAAAAAGTAGACCCTACATGCAACTCAGATGTTACCCAAATTTCACCTTGGTACAGATCTATTATTTTTTTTACAATTGCCAACCCAATTCCTGTTGACTTATAATCGTTTTCAAGCTTTTGAAAGGCTATAAAAATTTTATCAAAATACTGCTGTTCTATTCCTTTACCGTTATCTTTTACGTAAAATTCCCAAGATGTCTTTTTATCAGAAAAACCTATTTCTATAATTCCTTTTTCTTTATCATTAAACTTAATCGCGTTTTGTATTAAATGATAAAACAATTGTTCTAATCTATATTTATCACCATTAATTATAGGTAGCTTTTGCGGAATATTAATTGCTACATGATTTGGTCTTTTTATAGTTTTTAAAACGTCTTGTACTAATACATCTAGTTCTAATTCATAAAAATCTGTTGCTTTTTTACCAATTGTAGAATATTCTAAAATACCTTTTACCAAAGTATCCATCTTTTCTACATTTTCTCTTATCAATTTTAAGCTTTCTTTACCATTATCATCTATAACTTTTTCATAATCATTCTGAATCCAAGTGGTAAGTGCATCTATACTTTGCAAAGGCGATTTTAAATCATGAGACACCATATGCGTATAATCATTCAGCTCTTTATTTTGGCGCTCTAAACTTTGTAAAAGTTTGTCTTTTTGTTGATTAATTTTAATGATTTCGTTAGTTTGATTATCTATAAAATCTACCAATTGTAAAGAATCTATACTTTCTTTAGGCCTATTAGTATTTAAATCATACACCTGTAATTTATCAATTACCGTTTCTAACTTTTTAATTACCTTTTTCTGCGAATCTGTTTCTTCTTTTAATTGCGTATTTGCATTAAAAAGTTCTTCCGAACTTAATGTTGTTGCTCTTTGCAACATTGCAAACTGATCATTAGAAGTTTCATAAGATCTATTTATAGCATCAAAAAACACTTCTAAATCTTTATTAGATTGCAAATCTTTGGGTAAATATTTTCTTATTTGTCTTTTTAAAAGTGAATTCATTATTCGCTAATTAATGTAATTGTCATGGTTTGGTTGTGTAATTGACAATTTTTTTCTCCCTGAAAAGGTGCTATTTCTCCGTAAGAATACAAACCACAAATAGTAGCTGTACTACCCACCACTTCCATTACCTCTTCTACTTCTTCTTCTACTCTTTGGTCTAATACCAACTTTCTACCAATACAGCTTACTAAAATTGCTAATTCTGGTGTATTTTTTCTATAGGCAACGGCACTTTCGGCTGCAGATTGTGCTGCATCTACAATGTTATCTACATTAGTCATCATTAATTGTACTGATGAGTTTTCTAAAATATCTCCGGCTAAAATCATAGAATTATCAGCTTCATTAATATTTAAAATTGTTCTAACAATAGATTGTTTTTCGTTGGTTGATTTTACTTTTAACGGATACAACAAAGCAGCTCCTGGTAATTCTTTAGATTTATCTCCTAAGTATTTTTTATACAAATCTAAAGCTGGTTTATCATCTAACTCATACAAAATATTGTTTTTAGATTTGGTTACTATTCTTTCAGGTCCAAAAGGTGTCCAACCTCCATTAATAGAAAAAGAAACCTCTAAAGATTCTCCATACAAACCTATGGCAACTATTTCTCCTTGTTTTGGGTTTTGATTGTAAGAAGAAACGGTTTTTTCAAACCTTGCAGCATCTCCGCACAAAGCTCCTGTAATTAATAAATTATTATCAGTAGCTGTATTCATTCCTCTAGTTAACTGGCTCCCGTTTATAAAACTTCCATCAGAAACAACAAAAACATGCTTTAAGCCTTGTTGAGAAAATTGTTGAATTAACGCTTTACCCGTTTGCAAGCTATCTATTTTATTGTCTGAATCTAAAACATTCGCTGTTTTTATATCAAAAGTACTTTTTTCAAATTCTATAGCTGTTATCGTTATACATTCGTCTTCTACATATTTAGAAGTAATGTCTCCTGACGTAGATCCAAAAACAATCTCTCCATCCTTAAAAAGCGTTCTTACCTCTTGGTATATTGTAGGACTTTCTAACAAAAATCTATTTCCAAAAACCAATACTAATGGTTTTTTTAATTGTTTTTCTTCAGATATATATACAAACTCTGATGTACCTGTTTTTTTTAGTTGTACTGTTTTCATAGTTAATTCTTTTGTATTGTAAAATAAAAAGTTGTTCCTTTATTAGGTTCACTTTCTAACCAAACATCTCCCTCATACAAATCAACAATTTTTTTAATTATTGACAATCCAATTCCTGTAGACTCTTTACTTTTATTTAATGAATGGAAAATTTTAAATATTTTTTCATGATATTTTTTTTCGATACCAATACCATTGTCTTTTACAGAAAATTGATAAAAAGAATCTAATTCTTTGTAATCTATTTCTACAAGACCTTCTTCTTTATTACTAAACTTTATAGCGTTGCTTATAAAGTTCTGAAAAATTTGCTGAAACTTAGTTTTATCTCCTATAACAACAGGCAATTCATTTAAAATTATAACTTTTATATTTTTAGGTATATATAAAAAATTAATAAGCCCATTAACCAACTCATTTAAATTAACAGGAGTATTGTTTTTTAAACTAGCACCTGCGCTAGAGTACTCTAAAATATCGGAAATTAATTTTTCCATAGTTTCTAGGGTATTTTCTATCAAGCTAAAATTCTGAAGAGAATTTTTGTCTAAAATCGATTCATTATCTGTCTTAATCCAAGAAATTAAAGCATTTATACTTCTTAAAGGTGATTTTAAATCATGAGAAACAATGTGCGCATACTCATGCAACTCATTATTCCTTTTTTCTAATTCTTTTAAAATTGTTTCTTTTTGTTGATGTAACGATTTTACCGCAGTTATATCTCTTACAATACCTTGCGCTGCTACGGGTTTTTTATCTTTATTTAAAATTAAACTAGCGTTAATATGTACAAACTTTACTTTCTTGTCTTTTGTATAAACTCTGGCTTCATAATTTTTAAAAAAACCTTTAGTTTTTAGTTTAAAAAAAGAAGACATTGCATATTCTACATCTTCTTTGTATATTAATTTTGTAACATTTAAAGACTCTTTATTTACATCATACCCAAAAAGTTTTGTTGCTGCTTCATTAAATTTTAAAACATTTCCATGCAAATCCATAACAACATAGGCATCTAAAATATTTTCGAAAACACCTTCTAATTGCATCGATTTTTCAGTTAACAGATGCTCTAATTTATTATTGGTTGCTTTTAATTCTTCAGATAAATAATATAAGTCTCTAGATTTGTCTTCTAATATTTTTTCTGCTGCTTTTCTGGCTGCTTTTTCTCTAGCTAAACTCCTTTTCAGTATTTCAATTTTTTCTTGACTCATTAATTTTTTTGAATAATAAATTTCACCTCCGTACCATCTTCTTTAATCTTTTCTAAAGCTATGGTTGCGGTTGTATTAAAATGCTCAAAAGTTTTATTCATTAACCCTAATCCAAAATGATGCATTGCTCTATTAGATTTATAAATCATGATTAACGAATTTTCTGTTTTTTCTTCAACTGTAAACTCAGGTAATTCTGCGTCTGGGTATATTTTACGAACTTCTATATGAATATGATTTTCTATAGAAGACAGCATTTCTATAGGGTCTTTATAAGTTGCTAATAACCCTGGGTAACTTTTTTCAATAACACTAAAAAAATGTTCTGCATATACTAACAATAAATTATCTATAGATATGTTTGTGTTTTTACTTAGATGATTTAGTAGTTGTAACATTTCAGAAAAACTATAAGTACCAATAGAAGTGTAAATACCTTTAGACTCTAAAGTAGATTGATTTATAATTTTATCTACCATTTCTAAACCAAACTTATCTTCTATTAAATCTAAAAATTCTGTAAAAACAATTCCTTTCATAATTAATACTTTTTTAATTCATTCATACTCCAGTACTCTAATAAAATTTCTATTTTTTTAACATACTCTTCGTATTTAAGTGGCTTTAGTACATACCCAGATACACCTAATTTATAACATGCTTCTAAATCTTTTTGATTGTCTGAAGTTGTTAAAATAATAGTAGGTATATGGCAAATATCTTCACGACTCTTTAAAATGGTCAAAAACTCTATACCACTAATTTTTGGCATATTTAAATCTAATAAAATTATATCAGGAAAATTGCTTTTATCTTCTAAAAACTGTAATGCTTCTTCCCCATTTTTTGCTTCATGAATTGTATGTTCTAATTCTAATAAAGAAATGGTTCTGTTCATTTTCATTATTTCTATTAAATTATCTTCAATTAATAGTACGTTTAGCTTTTTTCCCATCTTTAGTATAATTGTTTAAATATAGCTTCTAATTTAATCATATAATGTAAATATATATTTATGTCTTGGCAAAAGAAAATAAACTATAGACGAAATGCATTAAAGTATAGATGAATCTTATTTACGGCAATAAAAAAGCTCCAACTTTTCAGTTGGAGCTTTATAAAATTGTAAATTAAAAACTGTTATTTTCTAACAGACTTTACAATTGCTAATGCATTTTTAACATCTTGCTCTAATTTTGCATAATCTTTATTAGCAATAATTTCTTTAGATATTAATTTAGATCCCATACCAACACAAGTTACACCAGCATCAAACCAACCTTTTAGGTTTTCTTCTGTAGGAGAAACTCCTCCTGTAGGCATAATACTTGTCCAAGGTTGTGGACCTTTGATTCCTTTTACAAATTGTGGTCCGTAAATATCTCCTGGAAATAATTTTACGATTTCACAACCTAATTCTTCTGCTCTTGCTATTTCTGTTAAAGTACCACATCCTGGAGACCATAATACTTTTTTACGATTACAAGCAATTGCAATATCTTCTCTTAAAACTGGTGTTACAATAAAGTTTGCACCTAAAGCCATGTATAAAGAAGCTGCTGCACCGTCTGTTACAGAACCAACACCCATTATCATACCTGGTAATTCTGCAACTGCGTATTTTGTTAACTCACCAAAAACTTCATGAGCAAAATCTCCACGCGCTGTAAACTCCATTAAACGAGCACCACCATCGTAACAAGCTTTTAAAACTTTTTTACTTAATTCTATATCGTTATTAAAAAACAAAGGAATCATCCCTGTTTCTTTCATTGCTGCTGCAACTTCTATTCTTGAAAACTGTGCCATATCTTATCTTGCTACTCTACCAGAAGCATCACCTCCCATTAATTTTTCTACCTCAGCAACAGTTGCTAAGTTTGCATCTCCTTTAATAGTGTGCTTTAAACAAGAAGCAGCTACAGCAAAGTCTAATGCATTTTGGTCATCTTCTGGGTATTTTAATAATCCGTAGATTAAACCTCCCATAAAAGAATCTCCACCACCTACTCTATCAACGATATCTGTAATTTGGTACTGACGTGTTTGGTATAATTTTTTACCATCATATAAAACACCTGCCCATGTGTTATGAGAAGCAGAAATAGAACCTCTTAAAGTAGTAATAACTTTTTTAGCTCTTGGAAATTTTTCCATCATTTGCTCACAAACAGATAAGAAAGCCTCTGCTTTTACGTTATGACCTTCTGTTTGTACAGAAATTCCTTCTGGCTTAATACCAAAATGCATTTCAGCATCTTCTTCGTTACCTAAAACAATATCACAGTAAGAAGTTAATTCAGTCATTATTTTTTCTCTATGAGCAGCATCACAAAACTTCCATAATTTAGCTCTGTAGTTTAAGTCAGTAGAA
>CALHCK010000206.1 GCA_937936695.1 uncultured Polaribacter sp. | reverse complement strand
ATTGCATCTGATTTTAATAAATTAATGAACCAAGATTTTTTAACCCCTTTAAAAGAATCGGTTGTAATGCAGTTAGCATTGCAGTCTCCTCTATGTTTGGGGAATAGAATTAAAATTAATTCAGAAGAAAGTGGCTTCCCTGGTTTAGAAAACATTCAAATAGCAATTTTTGGCGTACAAGAAGATCGAAATTCAGAAAATAATTTCGGATGTGGAGAGAATTTGCATTTTATAAGAGAAAAGTTTTATAAATTATATCCAGGTAATTGGGACTCTGGTATTGTTGATTTAGGAGATGTTATGAAAGGAGAAACAATAGCAGATACCTATTTTGCTGTTTCAGAAATCATTACATTTTTATTAAAAAAAAGTATCATACCAATAATTATTGGAGGTGGACAAGATATAACGTATGTAAATTATAGGGCATATGATTCTTTAGAGCAAACTGTAAATATAACAGCTGTAGATAGTAGGTTCGATCTAGGTAATTTAGAAGATGAATTAACATCTCAATCTTATCTAAGTAAAATAATTATGCAAGAGCCAAATAATTTATTTAATTATTGTAATATTGGGTATCAAACGTATTTTAATTCTCAAGAGGAAATACAACTGTTAGATAATTTGTCTTTTGATGCGTACAGGTTAGGAGAAGCAAAGAAATTAGAAAACGTAGAGCCAGCTTTTAGGAATGCAGATATTGTTTCTATAGACTTAGGGGTTGTTAGGCAAAGTGAAGCGCCAGCTAATAATAATGCTTCGCCAAATGGTTTTTATGGAGAAGAGATTTGTGCAATTGCTAGATATGCAGGGTTAAGTGATAAAGTGTCTTCTTTTGGTATTTATGAATATAATGATAAATATGATAATAATTATCAGACGGCTAGTTTAATAGCACAAATGATATGGTACTTTATAGAAGGAGTAAATTTCAGAGTGAAAGATTATCCATTTTCAAGAAAAGAAGATTATCAAAAGTTCACTGTTTTGTTAGAAGACGATGATCCTTTGTCATTTTATAAAAGCAATAAATCAGGTAGATGGTGGTTAGAGGTAAATGTTTTGTCTGATAATAAATATAAAAGGCATGCGTTAATACCATGTACTTATAAAGATTATAAAGATGCTAGTAATCAAATGATACCTGATAAATGGTATAAAGCAATGAGAAAATTAGTATAGTATAGCGAAAAATAAATTTTAGTGTTAAAAAAACAAATTCATCATTGTTTTTTTGCAAAAAAAATAATAGGTTTACGAACTTTTTAGTAAAAAGATAGATTTTAAGAATATGAAGAAAGCAGCAATATTTGCACTTTTAATAGCAGTTATCTACAGTTGTGGCTCTAACGATAGAGGAGAGTTAGTGGGTGTAAAAACAAAAGGTAAGTGGTTTTCAGAAAAACCATTTGGAATGGCTTTAATACCAGGAGGGTCTTTTACCATGGGTAAACAAGATCAAGATGTTTTAGGAGCTATTAATACACCTCCAAAAACAGTAACTGTAAGGCCTTATTTTATGGATGAGACAGAGGTTACTAACAATGAATATAAAGAATTTGTTCATTGGGTTAGAGATTCTATTGTAAGGACTAAGTTAGGGTATCAACAGGAATATGTTGAGCTTGCCCAAACGCAAAATTTATTAACTGCTTCTGAAGGAATTAATAAGTTTAAGTTTGCAGCTGTTGATACCACAGATACTTCTGTTTATCAGAGGTATATGTATGATAATTATTATAGTTACGGTTACGGAGCCGATTCTATAAAACCACTTAATTGGGAACCAGACATTATTTGGGATAAAGATGAATATCCAGATGCAGATTATGTAGAAGTAATGGATTCGTTATTAATAAGCCGTGAAGAAGCTGTAGATGGAGTTAGAAAATTTGATACAAAATTTTTAGAATATAGATATTCTTGGTTTGATAGAGATAATGCAGCTAGAAAAGGAGGGAATAGAAAAGATTTCTTAAAGACAGAAGTTTTAAATATTTATCCTGATACAACTGCTTGGGTTAAAGACTTTAATTATTCTTACAATGATCCAATGCATCAAGATTACTTCTATCACCAATCTTATAAAGATTACCCTGTTGTAGGAGTTACGTGGTCTCAAGCAAATGCTTTTTGTAATTGGAGAACAAAAAAGAAAAATGATTTTTTAAGAGGAAAGAAGAATGCAACCTCTGTACCAGATTTTAGATTACCTACAGAAGCAGAATGGGAATATGCTGCAAGAGGAGGATTAGAATTTGCTACATACCCTTGGGGTACAGGTGGTACTACTAGTGATAGAGGGTGCTTTCTTGCGAATTTTAAACCAGTAAGAGGTAATTACGCAGCAGACGGAGCTCTTTACACTATGGAAGCTAAATCTTATAATGCGAATGATTACGGATTATATAATATGGCAGGAAATGTTTCTGAATGGACAAGTACAGCATACAATTTATCTTCTTATCAAATGGGTTCTACAATGAATCCGAATGTTGAAGATAGAAGAAATAAAAGAAAAATAATTAGAGGTGGTTCATGGAAAGATGTTGCTTATTTCTTAGAAGTAAGTTCTAGGGACTATGAATACTCAGATACAGCAAGGAGTTACATTGGTTTTAGAACTGTTCAAAATTACATGGGAACTACAAATAAATAATAACAAAAATAAAAATTAAAGAAAAAAAATTATGGCACAATCAAAATCTTACAAAAGAACAATGAACTTTGTTTATGGTATGGGAGCAGCAGTAGTAATTATTGGTGCATTGTTTAAAATTCAACACCTTTCTATAGGGCCAATTACAGGGGGTGTTATGTTAACTATTGGGTTAGTTGTAGAAGCCTTAGTTTTTGCTATTTCAGCTTTTGATGCACCAGATGATGACTTAGATTGGTCACTAGTGTATCCAGAGTTAGCAGGTGGTGTATCTTCATCTTCAAAGAAAGAAAAAAAGAAGAGTCCAGAAGGTTTATTGTCTGAAAAGATAAATAGCATGTTACAAGATGCAAAAATTGACGCAGGATTAATGAAAAGTTTAGGAGATAGTATGAAAAATTTCCAAAATGCAGCACAAGGATTATCTTCAGCAACAGGTTCTGTAGCTTCTACCAATAAGTACAATGAAGAAATGTCTAAAGCAGCAATTCAAATGGAATCTTTAAATAACTTATACAAAGTTCAGGTTGAAAATGTTGGTAAACAATCTAAATTAAATGGAGATGTAGTTGAACATACTGAAAAGTTAAAAGTACAAATGGAGTCTTTAGCAAAAAACTTATCTTCTCTTAATGGAGTTTATGGTGGAATGCTTTCTGCAATGAATAAATAATAATTAGTTTCAATTAATTAATTACAATAACTTAAAAACTAATTAGAATGGCAGGAGGAAAAATGTCCGCAAGGCAGAAGATGGTTAACTTAATGTACCTTGT
>CALHCK010000205.1 GCA_937936695.1 uncultured Polaribacter sp. | reverse complement strand
CATACTTTAAGCCAAGAAGCTACCGATAAATATGAACAAGCTCGTATTAAAATTCAACATCATTTTAATGCAAAACATGCTTATGAAATTATTTTAACTTCTGGTACTACCCATAGTATAAAT
Source organism: uncultured Polaribacter sp. (assembly GCA_937936695.1). GTDB lineage: Bacteria > Bacteroidota > Bacteroidia > Flavobacteriales > Flavobacteriaceae > Polaribacter. The sequence continues at coordinate 3,611 of CALHCK010000205.1, read as the reverse complement.
ATGGTTGCTTCTGGTTTTTCTGCCTTATTAAATAAAGGTGATGAAATTATAGTTTCTGCCTTAGAGCACCACTCTAATATTGTGCCTTGGCAAATGTTATGCGAAAAAACTAAGGCTGTTTTAAAAGTAATTCCTATGACTGAGGAAGGCTCTTTAGATATGGCTACTTATCATAAATTACTAAACGAAAAGACAAAACTAGTTTTTTGTAATCATGTATCTAACGCATTAGGAACAGTAAATCCTGTTGAAGAAATAATTAAAAGTGCTCACAATTTTGGTGCAGCCGTTTTAATAGATGGTGCACAAGCAACACCACATATTAAACCAGATGTACAAGCTTTAGATGTTGATTTTTATGTAGCGTCTGCCCATAAATTATGTGGACCTACTGGTGTTGGTTTATTATACGGAAAACAAGAATGGTTAGAGAAACTACCTCCTTATCAAGGTGGAGGTGAAATGATAGAAACCGTAACCTTTAACAAAACTACTTATGCTGGCTTACCTCATAAATTTGAAGCAGGAACACCTAATATTTGTGGAGGGATTGCTTTTGGTACCGCAATCGACTACATGAACAATATTGGGTTTGATAATATTGCTACTTATGAGAATGAATTATTGATATACGCTACTGAAGAACTTTTAAAAATTGATGGTTTAAAAATATTTGGAACTTCTAAAAATAAAACAGCTGTTATCTCTTTTAATATTGATAAAATTCATCCTTATGATATTGGTTCTATTTTAGACAAACTAGGCATTGCTGTTAGAACAGGACATCATTGCGCACAACCTATTATGGATTTCTATAAAATACCAGGAACTATTAGAGCTTCTTTTTCTTTTTCTAACACAAAAGAAGAAATAGATATTTTAGTTGCTGGAGTACAAAAAGCAAAAATGATGCTTTCTTAAAACAGAAAAATCACTACAAAAAAAGCCTTAGAGTTTCAATTCTAAGGCTTTTTTGCTATTGTAAAACTTGTTTCCACTATTTTAACATTGGTGAATAATTTGTAGGAAAATCTCCAGCTTTTGCCAAACCATTGGTTGCTGATGTAAAATTAGACCCAAATTTTGCATCCATAGATTTTAATATTTCATTTGCCAATAAAGCATAACCTCTTGCTGTTAAATGCACACCATCTAAACTTACCAAACCACCAGTTACCAAACTCGTAGTTAAAGTAAATTCATCAAAAACAATTCCATCAGATGCATCTTGTAAAAGCGCCTTAAAATCTACCAAAGCAATATTTTCGTTTGTATTTGCTATTTCTTCTATAACAGTATTGTAAGCATCAGTAGCTGTTCTTATTGCCAATTGCTCTTCTGGAGTAAGCACCCAATTATCAGATAAAGGAATTGCAACGCCATTAACACTTAACGGATTATTAGAATCTGCAAGTGTACCTATAAAAGCAGCACTAGACAAAACTAATAAATCTTCTGAAGTAGCTTGTCTAAGATTTCTTAAACCAGGATTTATAGCTGTTAAATCTGTTAAATTCTCATCTAAAATAACAACAGCATTTTGTCCTGCACTAAAAGAAATAGTTCTTTTTGCTATTTCTGCATTAGCTATTTCTTGAGTCATAGGCGTAGTTGCAACTAAAAAAGCAAATGCTTGTCTTATACCCTGGTTATACACAGCATAAGAACTATTAACCAATGTTGCCGTAGCTGCGTCTAAAGGCACTGGATTATAAGGAACAGTTGTAAAGTGTGGTAATGACGTTATATAAGGAACATTGGATACTACACCTTTTGCTCCGTTAGATATTAAAGTAGCTATCATTTCTTTAAAAATAGCTTCAAAAACTAAAGGATTTGTAATATCATTACTACCATAAGTTGCAGGATCTAAATTACCTGTTGGATTATTTTCTGATGGTGATTGATCTACACCTACCCCTCCTGATGTTGCAAAACTTAACACATCATTACCTCCTATTTCACTTAATGTAAAAAAAGTAGGTTGCTGTACCATTGCATCTGCTATCATTGTGGTATTTGCATTAGAAGCCATTCTTACAAAATAAGGGTTAGCTAATCCTAAAGGCAAACCTGCTAAATTTCCGTAACCCGCAGCTAGTAAGTGAAAACTTTTTGCACCTGGGACTCCTAAATTATTAAAAGGACCGGAAAGTACTTCTGTTGCTTCCGTAGTTGGTGTTCCTTCTAAAACAGCTGGTCCTGAACCATTAAAAAATAATCTAGGTCTAAAACCTCCTGTTGGAGATAACTCTCCTCCAAAAAGAAGTCCTCCAATATTATCATTCATTAAAGGCTGATTAAAATCACCCCCATTGGTTAATTTAAATTTTGACGCTAAGATATTAGGAAAAGAATTTTCTTGAGCAGCCTTAAACAATCCATTATCTGTAAAACCAGCAGTAAAAGACGCTCCTAAAGCTACGTAGTTAGAAACATTTAAATTACCTGTACTTAACCCTACTTGCGGAATAGCTTGCTCTTCAATCGGATCAAAATCGCTACTATCTTCACAAGAAGCTATACTTAGAGATAGTAGAAATAATGCTATATATTTATAATTTTTCATAAGATTATCTTTTTTGTAAATTATTAATTGTCCACGATATATAGAATTGAGAACCAATTGCACCAACACCTGGAGCACTTAAATACTCTTTTCCTGTTAAATTAGCTCCTCCTAATTTAAATACAGAATTAGGAAGTGAATAATTAACTTGTGCGTCTATAACTGTTCTTTCGGTAATGGTTCCGTTATGGAAAGAAGATTCCCATCTATATTCATCTTGCCATCTTGCATTAACATTAAATCCAAAATTTTTAAATACATTTTGTTTACCAAACTGCACTTTTACTTTATGTTCTGGTGTATTAAAACCCGCTTGAAAGTCTGGATCTGTAGCCTGATCAAAATCAAATTTAGACAGGGTATAATTTACACCTAAATTAAAATCTTTAAAAATTCTTGTATTTAACCCCAAAGTAACTCCGTATGAACTTATGTCTGCAGACGAATTTGTATAGGTTTGAAAAGCAGCAAAATCTTGATTATTTAATGCCACTAAGGCCAATGGTGCGGTATTACCATTTGCATCTACAAGAATTGTTTGAGTAAGATTTACATCTCCATAAAAAGGAACTAACACATTTTTATTAGCAATAAAATCTTCGTAATCATTATAGTACACACTTAAATCTACCGTAATTCTATTTTCTTTACTAACAGGAACAATACCTCTATACCCAACCTCGAAAGCAGTTACTTTTTCCGGTTTTACTAAATCTACGTTTGCATTAGTAGGAGCTGCAATTTCTCCTCTAGAAAAACGCTCTACAGACGAAACCGAAAAAGCATTCTCATAAGCCAATCTACCAGACAAAGCAGTTGTAGCAGTCCCTAAAATCTGTTGTCCGCTACCACTTACTCTTAAAGGCAATGTTGTGTATCTGTCTAAATTATCTGCTGCAGAACCAACTAAAAAGGCTCTCCCTGCATTTAAACCAATATATTGATCTTGAGTTGTTGGATTTCTAAAACCAGTTTGAAAAGAAGCTCTAAAGTTTTGATTTTTATTTTCTCCTGCAGCATAGGCTAATGAAATTCTTGGAGA
>CALHCK010000204.1 GCA_937936695.1 uncultured Polaribacter sp. | reverse complement strand
ATAAAAGTAATAATTAAAGAATAATAACAAATTGGCAACTCATAAAAAAAGCATATTAACAAGGTTCTATATAGTAGGGGCTTTTCTTGCGTTTTTTTTAATGGCAATTGTGTTTAGGGTGCTTACAATTCAGTATTCAGAAGGAGATAAGTATCGAAAACTAGCTACAGAGTTAACAATTAAACAAGATACTATTTACGCAAACAAAGGAAATGTGTATGCCTCAGATGGAAATTTGTTAGCTACTTCTATGTCTAAGTTTACAATTAGAATGGATCTTGTAACTGTAGATAGCGAAGTGTTTGAAAAAAACATTTCTGAATTATCTGAAAAGCTTTCTGATATGTTGGGTGAAACACCAGAATATTATCAGCATAAATTAAGAAATGCTAAGAAAAAGAAAAATAGGTATTTGTTAATAGCTAGAAATATAGGGTATACTGATTATTTAAAAATGAAACAGTTTCCTATTTTTAATAAAGGTGTGTATAAAGGAGGTTTTATTGCGGAGCATAAAACGGTTAGGGCGCATCCAATAGGTAAAATAGCAGAAAGAACAATTGGGTACGATGATAAAAGAGGTGGTGCCGGTATAGAGGGAGCTTTTTCTGATTTTATGCAAGGAGAAAATGGTTTGAGATGGAAGCAAAAGATAGCTAAAAATCAATGGAAACCTATAAATGATGTAAATGAAAAAGAGCCAATTGATGGGCATGATATTATTACAACAATAGATGTTAATATACAAGATATTACGCATCATGCATTGTTAAGAAAGTTAGAGTATTTTGAAGCAGATCATGGTTGTGCGGTAGTTATGGAAACTGCAACGGGTGAAATTAAAGCAATTTCTAATTTAGGGCGTACTTCTAAAGGGTTGTATTATGAAAAAAGAAACTATGCTGTTTGGGAGAGTCACGAGCCTGGGTCTACTTTTAAACTAGCTAGTTTAATGGCTGCTTTAGACGATAAAGTAATAGATACATCAACGGTTGTAGATACTGGTAAAGGTAGGTTTTATGTAAATGATAGAAAGGTAGAAGATTCTCATAGAGGTGGTTATGGTAAAATTTCTGCAGCAAGAGTTTTTGAGGTGTCTTCTAATGTAGGTATTGTTAAAATGATTAGGAAGCATTATGATAAAAATCCACAGAAGTTTTATGATAAAATTGAAGAATATGGATTTACAAAACCTATTGGTTTTAAAATAAAAGGAGAGGGTATTCCGTACGTGCCAAATCCTAAAGATAAAAAAAGATGGAATGGTATTTCTTTAGAATGGATGTCTTGGGGGTATGGTATTTCTGTAACGCCAATGCAAACATTAATGTTTTATAATGCTGTAGCTAATAAAGGAGTTATGGTAAAACCAAGGTTTATTAAGGAGTTAAGACGAAATGAAAAAATAGAAAAAGTTTTTGATACCGAAGTGTTGAATTATCAAATTGCTTCTGAAGAAACTCTTAATAAGATAACAAAAGTAATGGAGAATGTTGTAGTTAAAGGAACTGCAAAAAATATTTACTCTCGTAATTTTTCTATGGCAGGTAAAACGGGTACCGCTAAAAAATATATCCCAAGAAGAAAAAATGTAGAAGGAAAATATGAGGGAGGGTTTTATTCATCCGATCATTATGTGGCTTCTTTTGCAGGTTTTTTTCCTGCAGAAAATCCTAAATATTCTTGTATCGTAGTAGTACATGATCCTAAAAAAGAAAAAGGGTACTACGGAGCAATAGTTGCAGCGCCAGTATTTAAAGAAATAGCTCAGAAAATATATACAACTACACCTATTGATAAGCAATCGGTAAAAGATGAAGTAACTTTTGATGCTATCGAGAAAGAGTATCAAAATTTTGATAAAAAAATAAATAAAGAATACCGAACTGTACCAAGTGTTAAAGGTATGTCTGGTATGGATGCAATTGCATTGTTAGAAAATATAGGGTTAAAAGTAAAACTTACAGGGGTAGGTACAGTGAGATCTCAATCACTTAAAAGAGGAGAGAAATTAGTAAAAGGTAGAACCATAATTTTAAAACTTTCTTAGTCTGAAAAAAATAAAAGACATATTGTATGGGGTTGCTATAGATCAAGTATTTGGAAATGTAAATATTGATGTTAGTAATGTTGTGTTTGATTCTAGGAAAGTAGTATCAAATGCTGTTTTTATTGCGCAAAAGGGAGTTGCTGTAGATGGTCATTTATACATTAATAAAGCAATAGATTTAGGAGCTATTGCTATTGTTTGTGAAAATGTACCTACAGAAAAAAAACAAGGGGTTACTTATATTAAAGTTAATGATGCTAATGTAGCATTGGCTATTATGGCTTCTAACTTTTACGATAATCCTTCTAGTAAAATACCTTTAGTTGGTGTAACAGGTACAAACGGAAAAACAACAATAGCTTCTTTGTTATATCAATTGTTTAAAAAATCAGGATATAAAGTAGGTTTGCTATCAACAGTAAAAATTTTGGTTGACGATGTTGAGTATAAAGCAACGCATACTACACCAGATTCTGTTACAATTAATAGTTATTTAGATAAAATGATAGATGCGGGTGTAGACTATTGTTTTATGGAGGTAAGCTCACATGGAATTCATCAAAAAAGAACAGAAGGATTGACTTTTATCGGTGGAATTTTTTCGAATCTTTCTCATGATCATTTAGATTATCATGAAACGTTTGCAGAATATAGAAACGTAAAAAAAGGTTTTTTTGATGCTTTGCCTAAAACAGCTTTTGCTTTAACTAACATTGATGATAAGAATGGTGATTTTATGATGCAAAACACCAAAGCAAAAGTGTATACGTATGCTTTAAAAACATTAGCAGATTATAAGGCTAAAATTTTAGAAAAGCAATTTACAGGTACGCTATTAAAAATAAATGACACTGAAGTTTGGACAAAATTAATAGGGCAATTTAACGGATATAATTTAACGGCAATTTATGCAGCGGCAGAATTATTAGGTTTAGAAAAACTAGAAATTTTAACAATACTAAGTCAGTTAGAAAATGTTAGTGGTAGGTTTGAATATTTGGTTTCAGAAGAAAATGTTACCGCAATAGTAGATTATGCTCACACACCAGATGCATTAAAAAATGTTTTAGAAACAATTAATGATATAAGAACAGGTAATGAAAAATTAATTACGGTTGTTGGTTGTGGAGGAGATAGAGATAAAGAAAAAAGACCTAAAATGGCACATGTAGCATCTCAATTAAGTAATCAGGCAATTTTTACATCTGATAACCCAAGAACAGAAAATGCACAAACTATTTTAGATGAAATGGAAGTAGGGGTTTTAGCTGAGAATTATAGAAAAACGATTGCTATTTTAGATAGAAAACAAGCAATAAAAATGGCATGCAAAATAGCAGAAAGTGGAGATATTGTTTTAGTAGCTGGTAAAGGGCATGAAAATTATCAAGAGATAAATGGAGAAAGAACTCATTTTGATGATTTGGAAGAAATAACTAACTGTTTCAAACAATTAAAAAGTAAGTAAGCATGCTGTATTATTTATTCGAATATTTAGAAAATCAATTTAGTTTAACGGGGGCAAGTGTGTTTCAATTTATCACATTTAGAGCAGCGGCGGCATTTATTTTATCGTTACTAATATCATCTATTTACGGAAAAAGAATTATTGATTTTTTAAGAAAGCTTCAAATAGGAGAAACTGTTAGAGATTTAGGTTTAGAGGGGCAAAAGCAAAAAACAGGAACACCAACAATGGGAGGTGTTATTATAATTTTAGCAACATTAGTACCTGTATTTTTATTAGCAAAATTAGACAATATTTATATTGTTTTATTGATAATTACTACAGTATGGATGGGGTTGATTGGTTTTTTAGATGATTATATAAAAGTATTTAAAAAAGATAAAGAAGGTTTAAAAGGAAAGTTTAAAGTATTAGGTCAGATAGGATTAGGGATTATTGTTGGTTCTATTTTATACTTTAATGAAGGAGTTACAATAAAAGAGCAATTACCAATAGAGCAGCAAATTGTTTTAAAAAATGGTAAAAAACAAGTTTTTGGAGAAGCACATAAATCAACAAAAACAACGGTTCCTATTTTAAAAAATAACGAATTTGATTATGCAAAAGCTTTAAGTTTTTTAGGAGATGGTTATGAAAAATACGGATGGATAACGTTTATTTTTATTACAGTATTTATTGTAACAGGTATTTCTAACGGTGCTAATTTAACAGATGGTATAGATGGTTTAGCAGCAGGTTCGTCAGCAATAATAGTGCTAACATTAGCGGTTTTTGCCTGGGTTTCTGGGAATATAATTTTTGCAGATTATTTAGATGTAATGTACATACCTAATTCTGGAGAAATGACCGTTTTTATACTTGCTTTTGCAGGGGCTTTAATAGGTTTTTTATGGTACAATACGTTTCCTGCTCAGGTTTTTATGGGAGACACAGGAAGTTTAACAATAGGAGGTATTATTGCTGTTATTGCTATTGCAATTAGAAAGGAATTGTTATTACCCATTTTAGCAGGAATTTTTGTGGCAGAAAATTTATCGGTGATTTTACAAGTTTCTTGGTTTAAGTATACAAAGAAAAAATCTGGTATAGGTAAGCGAATTTTTAAGATGGCGCCTTTGCATCATCATTACCAAAAATTAAATTATCATGAAAGTAAAATTGTAGTTCGTTTTTGGGTTGTAGGAATCTTATTAGCAGTATTTACAATTGTAACTTTAAAGTTAAGGTAATAGAAAATAAAACAATATTGAAAATAGAATTTTTAGAAATAAGAAGTTAAAATATAAAATCCAGGTATGCCTCCGTTGTGGGGATGGGAGGCTTTATCTGGTAGATTTAAAAAGATAATTATACTAAGAATAAAAAATGAAAAAAGAAGAACAACATAAAAACACAGATTTTACCGCTAAAGGAGGTAAGTTTTTGGTGGTTCTTGGTGGAGGAGAGAGTGGTGTTGGTACTGTAATTTTAGCAAAACAAAAAGGGTATAAAGTTTTTGTTTCTGATAAAGGTGAAATTGCACAAAAATATAAAGAAATTCTTTTAAAAAATGAGTTAGATTTTGAAGAAAATACACATACAGAATCTATTGTTTTAAAAGCCGATATAGTTATGAAAAGCCCAGGAATACCCGATAAAGTGGCTTTAATTCAAAAAATAAAAAAACAAAACATTCCTG
>CALHCK010000203.1 GCA_937936695.1 uncultured Polaribacter sp. | reverse complement strand
AAATATTTTCTCCTTATTTTTGTAAACTATGCAAGATACTAATAAACATCAATTAACAGACTGGTTACCAACTACAAAGAAGGAAGTTAAAATTAGAGGATGGGAAGAGTTAGATGTAATTCTTTTTAGTGGAGATGCGTATGTAGATCATCCATCATTTGGTCCTGCTGTAATTGGTAGAATTTTAGAAAGTTACGGTTTAAAAGTGGCAATTGTGCCACAACCTAGTGTAAATGATAATTTACAAGATTTTGAAAAATTAGGGAAGCCTCGTTTGTTTTTTGCTGCAACTGGTGGTTGTATGGATCCTATGGTATCTAATTACACCGCAAGTAAAAAAAGAAGAGATAAAGATGCATATACACCTAATGGAGATAAAGGTTTTAGGCCAGATTATGCAACCTCTGTATATTCTAAAATTTTAAAAGAAAAGTACCCAGACGTTCCTGTATTAATAGGAGGGATAGAGGCTTCTTTAAGGCGTGTAACTCATTATGATTATTGGTCTGATAAATTATTACCTTCTATTTTAGAAACTTCTAAAGCCGATATGTTAGTGTATGGTATGGGAGAACAGCCTTTAAGAGAAATAATAGAATTATTACAAAAAGGTGTGCCTTTTTCTAGTCTTAAAAATATTAAACAAACCGCTGTTTTAATAGATCAAAAAGCAGAAAAATTACCTGTTGTTAAAGGTTGGGAAGATGTAACTATAAATTCTCATCAAGCTTGTTTAAAAGATAAAAAAACGTTTGCATCTAATTTTAAAGTAATAGAGCAAGAATCTAATAAATTAAAAGCAAGACGAATTTTACAGGATATAAATAATAAAACATTAGTAATCAACCCTCCTTTTCCTACAATGACAGAAAAGGAAATAGATGGCTCTTTTGATTTACCTTATACAAGATTACCGCACCCAAAATATAACAAACGTGGACCGATACCTGCGTTTGAAATGATTAAGTTTTCAATAAACATTCATAGAGGATGTTTTGGAGGTTGTAGTTTTTGTACCATATCTGCCCACCAAGGGAAATTTATTGCAAGTAGAAGTCAAGAATCTGTTTTAAAAGAAATAGATAAAGTGGCTAATATGCCAGATTTTAAGGGGTATTTATCTGATATTGGAGGTCCTTCTGCTAATATGTATCAAATGAAAGGTAAAGTACAAGAAATATGTGACAAGTGTGTGGCTCCTTCTTGTATATCTCCAGTTATTTGTTCTAATCTAGATACTTCTCATAAACCATTAACGGAATTGTATCAGGCAGTAGACAAGCATCCAAAAATAAAAAAATCTTTTATAGGTAGTGGTATTAGACATGATATGTTAGTACCCGAATTTAACAAAAATGCAGATCCTAAAGAGTTAGATGCTTACACAGAAGAGGTAATGACAAAACACGTTTCTGGCCGTTTAAAAGTAGCTCCTGAGCATACTTCAGATCCTGTTTTAAAGTTAATGCGTAAACCATCTTTTACTTATTTTCATAAGTTTAAAGAAAGGTTTGATAGAATAAATATGAAGAAGAAATTAAATTTACAATTGATTCCTTATTTCATATCTAGTCACCCTGCCAGTGAAGTAGAAGATATGGCTAATTTAGCGGCTGAAACTAAAGACATGGGATTTCAGTTAGAACAGGTACAAGGTTTTACACCAACACCTATGACAGTTGCAACAGTTATTTATTATTCTGGCTACCATCCTTATACTTTAAAACCTACAAAAACACCTAAAACTAAAAAAGAGAAAGAAGATCAACATAAATTTTTCTTTTGGTATAAGAAAGAAAACAAAGATTGGATTAGAAATACTTTAAATAAAGTAGGAAGAAAAGATTTATTAAATGTTTTACTACCTGAAAATAAGTCTTGGCAAAAAAATAAAAAAGCACAAAAAACAAAAAATACTTTTGATGATGCGGTTCCGTTTAATAAACGAAAAAGTAAAGTAAAAAGAACTAGCAAAAAAAGAAGATAGTTTCAAGAAGAAAAGCTTTATCTTATATATCAAAAAAAACTCATTAAGAATTTCTTAATGAGTTTTTTTATTATATTAAAATGTAATTTCTACATTGCTACTAAATCTCCAGCTGAATTTTTAGACGGTAAATCAGATTTACCCATTAAATAAATATCTACTTGTCTAGCAGCTTCTCTACCTTCAGAAATAGCCCATACAATTAAAGACTGTCCTCTACGCATATCTCCAGCTGTAAATATGTTAGGTACATTTGTTTGGTAGCTACCATATTCTGCTTTATAATTAGAACGAGCATCTTTATCAATACCTAATTTGTCAGCTAATGTACTTTCAGGACCTGTAAAACCAAGAGCTAATAAAGCTAAATCACAAGGCCAAGTTTTTTCTGTACCAGGAACTTCAATTAGTTGAGGTCTTTGACCTGGAACCATTTTCCATTCTACGTTTACAGTTTTTAAAGCTGTTAATTTACCATTAGCATCTTTTACAAACTCTTTAGTGTTAATTAACCAGTTACGCTCTACACCTTCTTGATGAGAAGAAGACGTTTTTAGTTGTAACGGCCAATAAGGCCAAGGAGTAGAAGGAGAACGTTGTCCTGGAGGCTTTGGCATAATTTCAAAGTTAACAACAGATTTTGCACCATGTCTATTAGAAGTACCAATACAGTCAGAACCTGTATCTCCACCCCCAATAACAATTACATCTTTATCTGTAGCCATTACTTGGTCTTTAACTTCTTTACCAAATAAAACTTTAGTTTGTTGCGTTAAAAAGTCCATTGCCTGTACAACACCATCGGCATCTATACCAGGAGTAGGTAAACTACGTCTTTCAGTAGCACCACCACATAAAACAATAGAATCAAAGGCTTTTAAATCTGCTACATCATAGTTAACACCAACGTTAACATTTGTTTTAAATGTAATACCTTCTGCTTCTAAAATAGCAACTCTACGGTCTATAATACCTTTTTCCATTTTAAAGTTAGGAATACCATAACGTAGTAAACCACCAACTTCATCATCTCTTTCAAAAACAGTTACTGTATGACCAGCTCTGTTTAATTGTTGTGCAGTAGCTAAACCAGCAGGACCAGACCCAACAACAGCAACAGTTTTACCTGTTCTTGTTTTAGGTGGTTGAGGTTTTATCCATCCTTCTTTAAAGGCTCTTTCTACTATGTTTTTTTCTATATTTTCTATAGAAACAGGATCTTCAATAATACCTAATACACATGATTTTTCACATGGAGCAGGACATAATCTACCAGTAAATTCTGGAAAATTATTTGTAGAATGTAACAACCAAGAAGCTTTTTGCCATTCACCTTGGTGTACCATATGGTTAAAGTCAGGTATTAAATTTCCTAACGGGCATCCGCTATGACAGAAAGGAATACCACAGTCCATACAACGAGAACCTTGCTTTGTTATCTCTTTATCAGAAAGAGGAATTGTAAATTCTTTATAATTCTTTACACGATCTTTTACAGAAGTGTACTTTTCATCTTGTCTTTCAAATTCTTTAAATCCAGTTACTTTTCCCATGACATTATGCTGTTGTTAATTCTTCTACCATTTGTTCTTCTGTTTCTAAACGTATTAATGCACGTTTATATTCTGTTGGCATTACTTTTACAAAGTTGCTTAAAGTTGTATCCCAATCAGCTAATAAGTCTGCACCTTTTTTACTATTAGTGTATAAAACGTGTTTCTCTATCATTGCTTTTAAGTCTGCAGCATCTTCATCAGAAATTGTTTCAAATTCTATTGTTTCTGTATTACAAAGACCGTTTACAAATTTATTTTTAGCATCATAAACATAAGCAATACCACCACTCATACCTGCAGCAAAGTTTCTACCTGTATCACCTAAAACAACTATTTTACCACCAGTCATGTATTCACAACCATGATCTCCAACACCTTCTACAACCGCAGTTGCACCTGAGTTACGAACCGCAAAACGCTCTCCGGCAATACCATTAATGTATGCTTCTCCGTTTACAGCACCAAATAAACAAACGTTACCAGCAATAATATTTTCTTCTGCTAAGAAATCTGCATCTGCAGGTTTTTTAACAATTAACTTAGCTCCAGATAATCCTTTACCTAAATAATCGTTAGTATTACCATCTAAAATAAAAGTTAAACCGTAAGCTCCAAAAGCTCCAAAGCTTTGTCCTGCAGAACCTGTAAAGTTTATGTTTAAGGTATCTTCAGGTAATCCTAAATGACCATATATTTTAGAAATTTCGTTACTTACAATAGCACCTACTGTTCTATCTATATTACTTATAGGGTAGTTAAGAGTCATCTGCTCTTTTCTATATAAAGCACGGTGAGAATCTTTTAAGATTGTAAAATCTAATACATTCTCTAAATTATGATCTTGCTTTTCTGTATTTCTAACAGGCATAGCCTTGTAAGAACTAGGTCTGTGTAAAATACTAGATAAATCTAATCCTTTAGCCTTATAATGCTTAATAGCTTTGTTAGCGTTAATTTTATGAGTCTGACCTACCATTTCTTCTAAGGTTCTAAAACCTAATTGAGCCATGATACCTCTTAGTTCTTCTGCTATATAGTAAAAGAAGTTAATTACGTGCTCTGGTGTACCTTTAAAGTTTTTACGTAATTCTTTGTCTTGAGTAGCAATACCAACCGGACATGTATTTAAGTGACATTTACGCATCATAATACATCCAGAAGCAACAAGAGGAGCGGTTGCAAAACCAAACTCTTCAGCTCCTAAAAGTGCAGCAATAGCTACATCTCTACCCGTTTTTAACTGACCATCACACTCAACAACAATTCTACTTCTTAAATTGTTTAAAACTAATGTTTGTTGTGCTTCAGATAAACCAAGTTCCCATGGTAAACCTGCGTGTTTTAATGATGTTAAAGGAGATGCTCCAGTACCACCATCATAACCAGAAATTAATACAACATCTGCTTTTGCTTTAGCAACACCAGCAGCAATAGTACCTACTCCTACTTCTGATACTAATTTTACATTAATTCTAGCTTCACGATTAGCATTTTTTAAATCGTAAATTAATTGTGCTAAATCTTCAATAGAATAAATATCGTGGTGTGGTGGAGGTGAAATTAATCCTACAAAAGGAGTAGAATTTCTTGCACTTGCAATCCAAGGTAATACTTTTTCACCTGGTAATTGACCACCTTCTCCTGGCTTAGCACCCTGAGCCATTTTTATTTGTATTTCTTTAGCGCTAGATAAGTAATGAGAAGTAACTCCAAATCTACCAGAAGCAACTTGCTTTATAGCAGAGTTTCTACTGTCTCCATTAATATCTTTTTGAAAACGTTTTCTATCTTCACCACCTTCTCCAGAATTAGATTTACCTCCAATTCTATTCATTGCAATTGCTAAGTTTTCGTGAGCTTCTCTAGATATAGATCCATAAGACATTGCTCCAGTTTTAAAACGTTTTACAATTTCTGTCCAAGGTTCTACTTCTTCTAAAGGAATTGGATCTAAATTATCAAACTGAAATAAACCACGTATAGTCATTAAGCTTTCAGACTGCTCATTAATTGCCTTAGCATAGACATCGTAACTTGCTTGATCACTTAAACGAACAGCTTGTTGTAATTTTGCAACTGTAGTAGGATTAAATAAGTGACGTTCACCGTTTCTTCTCCATCTATAATCACCACCTATATTTAAACCTAATTTTTTATTAATTTGGTTATTAGGGTAAGCTTGTAAATATCTTTGGCTAATTTCTTTTTCTACTTCATACAAACCAATACCTTCTATTCTTGAAGCAGTATAAGGGAAGTATTTTTCTACAAATTCTGAATTGAAACCTACGATTTCAAAAATTTGAGAACCTCTATATGAGTGTAATGTAGAAATTCCAATTTTGTTCATTACTTTTAAAATACCTTTTCCAATAGCTTTATTAAAGTTATCAACGGCTTTTTGCTCGTCCATACCAGTAATAAATCCATCTTTTACTTGCATTCTAATAATTTCGTTAACCATGTATGGGTTAACAGCACTTGCACCATAACCAAATAAAGTAGCAAAATGGTGTGGTTCACGTGGTTCTGCAGATTCGATAATAATATCAAAGTGAGATCTTTTACGTAATCTGTTTAATTGATGATTAACAAAAGAACAAGCTAATAAAGCAGGTATTGGAGCAAACTCTTTATTTACACCTCTATCTGAAAGAATAATGATATTTGTTTTTCTTTCTAAAGCTTTTTCTATTTGAATGATAATATCATCTAAAGCATTTTCTAAACCATTAAGTCCTTGTGCTTTTGGGTATAATATCTGTATTGTTTCAGATTTAAAACTTTCGATACCAATATCTCTAATTTTCTCTAAATCTGTATTAGAAATAACAGGATTTTGTATTCTTAGTTTTCTACATTGTCTGTCTGTAATGCTAAAAATATTTCTGTCTTTTCCTAAGTTTAAACTAATATCTGTTACAATGTTTTCACGAATTCCATCTAAAGGTGGATTTGTTACTTGTGCAAATAATTGTTTAAAGTAATTAGATATTAACTGAGGTCTGTCTGATAAGACAGCTAAAGGAGTATCTATACCCATAGATCCTAAAGCCTCTTTACCAACCTGAGCCATTGGTGTAATTACTTCTTGTATATCTTCTAAAGTATAGTTAAACAAGCGTTGTCTTGTTTTTATATCAATAGTTTCTATAGGACAAGTTTGTCCTTTGTAAGGAATATCTTTTAATTTTAAGCTCGTATTATTTAACCATTCTTGGTAAGGTCTTTCAGAAACAATTTTACTTTTTATTTCTTCATCACCAATAATTCTACCTTCATTCATGTCTACCAAAAACATCTTCCCTGGTTCTAATCTACCGTGTTCTTTTACATCAGAAGATGCAACTTCAACAACACCAATTTCTGAAGACATGATTAATTTACCACTTTTGGTAACTGTATATCTAGATGGTCTTAAACCATTTCTATCTAATAAAGCCCCAATATAATCCCCATCAGTAAATGGTACAGAAGCAGGACCATCCCATGGTTCCATAATACAACTATTGTATTCGTAAAAAGCTTTACGCTCTTTAGACATAGTTTCGTGTTTTTCCCAAGCCTCAGGAATCATCATCATCATAATTTCTGGTAATGATCTACCTGTATGCGTTAACAATTCTACCACCATATCCATAGAAGCAGAATCTGATTTTCCTGGTAAAATTATTGGGAATAATTTTTCTATCTGAGGTCCAAAAACATCACTTTTCATGATTTCTTCTCGAACTCTCATTCTACTTACATTACCTCTTAATGTATTAATTTCACCATTTTGACACATGTGTCTAAAAGGTTGTGCTAATTCCCAAGTAGGCATTGTATTTGTAGAAAAACGTTGGTGTACTAATGCCAAACGTGTAACTAAATCTATTTCTTGTAAATCTTTATAATAAGGACCTATATCTTCAGGCATGATAATACCTTTGTAGATAATAGTAGTTATTGATAAACTTGGAACGTAAAAGTAGTTTGCTTCAGAAATTTTAGAATTTCTTATTTCATGTTCAGCAATTTTACGCGCTGCATATAATTTAGCTTTAAAGGTAGCTTCGTCCATATCGCTTGCTTTTCCAATAAAAAGCTGCTCTATATTTGGTTCAGAAGCCAATGCAATTTCACCTAGTTGCGAAGAATCAACAGGAACTATTCTCCATCCCAATATTGTTAATCCTTGCGCTTTAATTTCGTTTTCGAAAGTAGTTTTACAGAATTTATACTGATTAGCAACCTTAGGTAAAAATACCATACCAACAGCATATTCTCTCTGTTCTGGGATTACAAAATCACAAACACGAGTAAAATAATCGTGGGGTATGTCTATTAATAAACCAGCACCATCACCAGTTTTTCCGTCGGCACTTACACCACCTCTGTGTTCTAGTTTTACTAGAATTTCTAAGGCATCATGTATAATTTGATTTGTCTTTTCTCCATTCAGGTTACAAATAAAACCAGCGCCACAATTTTCATGTTCAAACTCTGGTAAGTATAGTCCTTGTTTCTCCATATTAAGTTCAATTATATTTACAAATTTATGTATTTTATTGAAAATGACTCAATAATAGCTTTCTTTTAATGTTATTTTTGCGATGAAATCAATAAAAATCAGTAAAAAATCTACTTATATCAAAAAAATCAATTTTTTTTGCGAAAAATGTAAAATAAAAAAAATAGCCTATAAAATTAATTTTATAGGCTATTTATATTGTTTATTAATAAAGGCTTAATGTTCGTTTAAACGAAAATCAGGATAAGCATCCATACCATGTTCGTGAGCATCCAATCCTTCTAACTCTTCTCTTTCAGAAACTCTAATACCAATAGTTTTCTTTAAAGTGTATATAATTAAGAAAGAAGTTACCAAGCAAAAAGCAGCATAACATGCAACACCAGTTAACTGAATTAAGAAAGTGTGCTCTGGGTTTGTAGAAAAAATACCTACAGCTAAAGTTCCCCAAACACCACAAATTAAATGTACTGCAATAGCACCAACAGGGTCGTCTAATTTAATAGCGTCTACAAAGGCAACAGCAAATACAATTAAAGTACCAGCTATGGCTCCAATAACAATTGCACTTTCAGGAGTCATAACATCTGCACCAGCAGTAATACCAACTAATCCTCCTAAAATACCATTTAAAAACATAGTTAAATCTAAGTTTTTGTATTTTATAAAAGAAACAAAAGCAGCAACTACACCACCTGCAGCGGCAGCTAAACAGGTAGTAACTAAAGTAAGAGAGGTTAGTTCTGGGTCTGCAGATAATACAGAACCTCCGTTAAAACCAAACCAACCTAACCAAAGTATAAGAACCCCTGCTGTAGCTAAAGGTATGTTGTGTCCTGGTATTGCTTGTGGTTTACCATCTTTAAATTTACCAATACGTGGGCCCAATAACCAAACAGCAACTAGTGCAGCCCATCCACCTACAGAGTGTACTAGTGTAGAACCAGCAAAATCATAAAATCCCATATCGTCTAAAAAACCACCACCCCATTTCCAAGAACCAGCAATTGGGTATACTAAACCAACGTAGATTACTGTAAAAATCATAAAAGGTCCAATTTTCATACGTTCTGCAACTGCACCAGATACAATGGTAGCAGCTGTAGCGGCAAACATTCCTTGAAATAAGAAATCTGTCCACCAAGTATAACCACCATCTGCGTATTCAGGAGTCATTCCGTTTTCTGGAGGAGCAATACCAAAGCCAGCAAAATCAAAAAAACCTGCAGAACCTTCTGCAAAACCTGGGTACATTAAGTTAAAACCAGCGATGTAGTATAAAAGTAAACCTACGGTAATAATAAATATATTTTTAAATAGGATGTTAATTGTGTTTTTTTGCCTAGTTAGTCCTATCTCTAAAAAAGCAAAACCTGTATGCATAAAAAATACAAGTGCTGTACAGATCATCATCCATACATTATTGGTTGTCAATAATTCCATAATTTTTTAGTGTAAAGTGTGTTGTGTTAGTTGCGTGTTTTATTTTAAAGTATCCGATCCTTTTTCTCCAGTTCTTATTCTGTAAACTTCGTTAATATCAGAAACAAAAATTTTTCCATCACCAACTTCTCCTGTTGCAGCAGATTTTAAAATTGTATTTATAGTTATTTCTTCAAAGTCATTATTTACAACAATTGCAATGTGTCTTCTCTGAATATCACTAGTACTGTAGCTAACACCTCTGTATACATGTCCTTCTTTTTCGTTACCTAAACCAGTTACGTCCCAATAAGAGAAAAAGTTTACACCTACTTCGTGTAGTGCGTCTTTAACGGCGCTAAATTTTGATTTTCTAATAATTGCTTCAATTTTCTTCATAATAAAATTAAATGTGTTAAGTGTTTCTAATCTTTTGTGAAATTAAGAAATTTAAGTTAAACAAAAATCACATAGCTTTATGTAAAAGCTATGTGATTTTAAAAATAATAACAAACTATTTCTTTAAGACTTATTTGTCTTCGAATTCTCTTTGTCTTTTACCAGGGTAAGCAATAGATCCGTGTTCAGAAATATCTAAACCTTCAATTTCTACTTCTTTAGTTACACGTAATCCCATAGTAGCTTTTAAGATAGCTAATACTATGAAAGATAAACCAGCAGCCCAAACAGCATAAGCAACAACTCCTGTAGCTTGTGCTATAAGTTGATCAGCTCCACCACCATTGAAAAGTCCAATACCAGTATCACCATCTATACCCCATAAACCGATTACTAAAGTACCCCAAACACCGGCTACACCGTGTACTGAGAAAGCACCAATAGCATCATCAATTTTAAGTTTCTTTTCTACAAATTCTATAGCAAATACAACTAAGATACCTCCAATTAAACCAGCTAATAAAGCTCCAGAATCGCTCATGTTACCACAACCAGCAGTAATACTAACTAAACCAGCTAAACAACCATTTAATGTTTGTCCTAAATTTGGTTTACCGTACCATATCCAAGTTGTAATTAAAGCTCCTAATCCACCAGCTGCAGCAGCTAAGTTTGTAATTAAAACAACATCAGAAGCAGCAATTGCGTCTGCTCCACCCCAAGCTAATTGTGATCCACCGTTAAAACCAAACCAACCGAACCAAAGGATAAATACCCCTAAAGTTGCTAATATTTGGTTATGACCTGCTATAGGTAATACTTTACCATCTACATATTTTCCAATTCTAGGACCTACCATGTAAGCAGCTACTAAAGCAGCCCATCCACCAACAGAGTGTACAATAGAAGAACCAGCAAAGTCAATAAAACCTAAGTTAGTTAACCAGCCTTCTCCTTGCCATTGCCATCCACCAGAAATTGGGTAGATAATTGCAGTCATAATAAGAGAAAATACAATATACGTAGTATACTTTGTTCTACCTGCTATTGCACCAGAAACGATAGTTGCAGTTGTTGCAGCAAACATAGTTTGGAAGAATAAATCTGCTCCTTCACCTTGAAATAAACCACCCCAAAAGAACCATCCGTTAGAAGTATCTCCGTACATTAAAGAATAACCTACTAACCAAAAAGTAATAGAACCTACACAAATATCTAGTAAGTTTTTCATTGCAATGTTAACTGCATTTTTAGCTCTAGTCATACCAGATTCTACTAATGTAAATCCTGCTTGCATTAAGAAAACTAAGATACCAGCAATTAGCATCCAAAGCATTCCCATATCTCCGTTTACTTGCTCTAAAAC
>CALHCK010000202.1 GCA_937936695.1 uncultured Polaribacter sp. | reverse complement strand
TACTGACCTGTAATATTTAAATTAAAGTCTGATAATACTTTATTTATTTTAGCCATAACTCCTGGTACATTTTTATGAATGTGTAAGAATCTATGTGCTTCTGTTTGTCTTGGCAATCTAATGTTTGGAAAGTTTACAGCATCTACTGTATTACCAGAATTAATATATGCCATAATTTTGTTTGGTACAAAATCTGCAATATCTCTTTGCGCTTCTTCTGTGCTACCTCCAACATGTGGCGTTAATATTACGTTTGGTAATCCTTTAAGTTCTGTAAAAAATTCTCCGTTTTTTCTAGGTTCAGATGGGTATACATCTATAGCTGCACCAGATATTTTTTTACTTTTTAATGCACTAACTAAAGCTGGTATGTCTACTACAAAACCTCTTGCAAGGTTTACTAAAACAGCACCGTCTTTCATTTGGCTAATTTCTTTTTCTCCAAAGAAATTTTTGTTTGCAGAATTATCATCAACATGTAAGCTTACTACATCTGATATTGCTAATAATTCTTCTAATGAGCTTGCTTTTGTAGCGTTACCTAAAGCTAATTTGTCTTCTACGTCATAGTAATAAACATCCATACCTAACGCTTCAGCTAAGATAGATAGTTGTTTACCAATGTTACCGTAACCTACAATTCCTAATTTTTTACCACGTACTTCTCTAGAACCTTCTGCTGTTTTGTTCCATTGTCCGTTGTGTATTTCTGTACTACGTTGAAAAACCGAACGCATTAACATAATAATTTCTCCGATAGCTAACTCTACCACAGAACGTGTATTACTATATGGTGCGTTAAAAACTACAACACCGTTTTCTTTACACGCTTCTAAATCTATTTGTTTAGTACCTATACAAAATGCACTAACTACCATTAGCTTTTCTGCGGCATCTATAACTTTTTGCGTAACGTTTGTTTTAGATCTAATACCTAAAACGTGTACATCTTTTATTCTTTCTATAAGCTCATCTTCAGATAAACTTTTAGATACAGTTTCTACAGAAAAACCATCGTCAGATAATTTTTTAAAAGCATCTGAGTGTACGTTTTCTAATAATAAAATTTTAATTCTATTCTTTGGGTATGATATATTTCTTGGCAAATCGTTTATATATAAAAATTCATCTAAATTCGGTGCAATATGGTCTGCGTTTCTTGTTGTTTTTTCTCTAGAAACATTTTCTGTATATGCAAAAAAGGTATCTGCTATACCTGCTTCTCTTGTAACGTAATCGCTATAACCGTCTCCTATTACTTGTATTTCTCCTTGCAGATTCATGTCTTTTAAACACTTAATTTTTCCGTTGTGCTGAGAAAGTGGATTGTTAGCATCAAAACCAACAATTTTACCATCTGCATCAAACTCAAAAGTATTTGCATATACTCTTTCAGAAGGAATGTTATATTCTTTTACAATAGGATCTATAAATTCTTTAAAACCACAGGAAATTACGTAGATATCGTCAGAATAATTTTCGAAAAATTGTTTGTTACTTTCTATAGATTTAGATACTTGCTTTCTTAAAGCTGCTACCAAACCTGTTAAATCTACTTTATTTGCTTCAAGTAACTTAATTCTCCTTTCTAAAGATTCTGTAAAGGATATTTCACCATCAATTCCTAAATTTGTGATATCAATTATTTCTTGAATAATCTCTTCTTTCTTAGGGTTATTTTCAAGTGTAATTTCAGCTAAAACATCTAATGCTTCCACACGTGTTAATGTGCTATCGAAATCAAAAACATAATTTCTTTTTTTTGTAGTCATTACTTCAAAATCTTGGTTGAATTTAAGTCTGTAAAGCTACAAATATACTAGTAAAATAAGAAGCTATTTTTTAATTTTATTATTTCTACTTTATTTCTTAGAAATTAGAAAATTCTTTATTAATAAAGTTCTTTTAGCTCTTAAAAATTATGGAATCCTAAAAGAAATAGCCACCAAAGTATAGGTAACGCCTCTACCCAAAAAGAACTATAATATTTAGATTGGTCTTTTTTTGCGCGCATTAAAAGAATTATTGTTAAAAAAAAGAACATCATAAAAGGCATTTTTGTAATGCTTGCATCAGAAAAAAGGTATTCTAAAACCAGTGAAATAATTAACAACAGAATTCCTGCTTTTTTAGTGTTTACTACTCCTATTTTCTTTGGTATTGTTTGCAAAGAAATAGCATCATATTTTACATCTCTTATATCAAAAGGTAAAATTAAAACCAATACCAATAAAAATCGTTGTAACAATAACATTATAATAGGTAATGTTATGTTTACACCAGCATCTAAAAGAGGTATTAAAACAGTAAAACCAGACCAAACCAATGCTACTACTACTATTTTTAAATAGCCTATTTGTCTTAAGTTTTTTTCGAATCCACTTAAAAAAGGAACTGCATATAAAATTGTTAATAATGAAAATGGAACAATAAAATAAATGGTTTCTAAAGAAATTTTAGAAAGAAAAAAACAAAGAGCAATAAAACATCCTAAAGAAAAAAGTTGTATTACTTTTAAGCTTTTAGTTAAACTCCTATGATGTAATTTAGCAACACCTGCATATTTTATAAAATTATACCCTGTTATTGTTCCTAAAAAAATAAAAATATTAAGTATTTTGTTTTCAGGCAAATAAAAATAAAATTCTGTGATTTTTATAAAAGCAAACACAGACAAAGCTACATGGATACTTGCATTTATATAAAAATCTAAAACTATTTTTAATAATTTCATTTCACAAAAATAGCTTTTCTGTTCATAACCTTTATAAATGGTTGATAATTAAATTGCTTTTATTGATCTCTATTTATAAAACGAACTTCTAAATCCTTATTTTTGCAGCTTTTAAAATAAGTCTTTTTATAGATTGTTATTTTTCTATAAAAGATTGAAAATATGTATAAATAAAACTTGAGTTAATGAATACAAATTCATTTAAAAACAGACATATTGGTCCTAATAAAAAGGAACAGCAAAAAATGTTATCAACTATTAAAATTGATAGTTTAGAACAATTAATTTACGAAACAATACCTGATGACATTCGTTTAAAAGAAGAGTTAGACTTAGCTCCTGCAATGAGTGAATATGAATATTTAGCTCATATTAAAGAACTTGCCGAAAAAAATAAAGTTTTTAAAAGTTACATTGGTTTAGGATATCATGAGGCAATTGTACCAAGTGTTATACAACGTAATATTTTAGAAAATCCAGGATGGTATACTGCATACACCCCATACCAAGCAGAAATTGCACAAGGTAGATTAGAAGCTTTGTTAAATTACCAAACTATGGTTTGCGATTTAACGGGTATGGAATTAGCTAATGCTTCTTTGTTAGATGAAGGTACTGCTGCTGCAGAAGCAATGGCTTTATTGTATGATGTTAGAGAACGTGCTCAAAAAAAATTAGGAGTAAATAAATTTTTTATTTCTGATGAAATCTTGCCACAAACCTTATCTGTTTTACAAACAAGAGCTATACCAATTGGTATAGAATTAGTTATAGGTAAACACAACGAGTTTAATTTTTCTAATGAATTTTTTGGTGCTATTTTACAGTATCCTGGTAAACATGGTCAAGTATATGATTATACCGATTTTGTTACCAAAGCAAATGCTAATAATATAAAAGTAGCAGTTGCTGCAGACATTTTATCTCTTGTAAAATTAAAATCTCCAGGAGAATTTGGTGTTGATGTTGTAGTTGGTACCACACAAAGATTTGGTATTCCTTTAGGTTACGGTGGGCCTCATGCTGCGTACTTTGCTACTAAAGAAAAATACAAAAGAAGTATACCAGGGCGTATAATTGGAGTTACAAAAGATAAAAACGGAGCTCGTGCCTTACGTATGGCATTGCAAACAAGAGAGCAACATATTAAAAGAGAAAAAGCTACCTCTAATATTTGTACTGCACAAGTTTTATTAGCGGTTATGGCAGGTATGTATGCTGTATACCATGGTAAAGATGGTTTAAAATATATAGCAGATGCATTACATAACAAGGCTAAGTTAGTTGCAGACTATTTAGAAAAGGCTGGTTTTAAACAATTAAACAGCTCTTATTTTGATACTTTATTAGTAGAAGTAGATACTATTAAATTAAAATCTGTTGCAGAATCTTTTAAGGTAAACTTTAATTATATAGATAATAAACACATTTCAATATCTTTAAATGAGGCTACTACTCAAAAAGATTTAATGACCTTGTTTACAATTTTTGGTCAGTTAAAAAAGAAACCTATTCCATCTGAAGCAGAAAATGTAGGTGATTTCCATCAAATTTTAACGCAGAAATCTTTTAATTCAGATTTTAATGTAATTCCAGAAAATATAATTAGAACTACTACTTTTTTAGAAAATCCCGTTTTTAACACGTATCATTCAGAAACAGACATGATGCGTTATATTAAAAAATTAGAACGTAAAGATTTAGCTCTTAATCATTCTATGATTTCTTTAGGTTCATGTACTATGAAACTAAATGCTGCTTCAGAAATGCTTCCTTTAAGTAATCCTCAATGGGGTAATATTCATCCTTTTGTTCCATTAAATCAAGCACAAGGATACCAACAAGTTTTAAAAAGATTAGAACATCAACTTAATATTATAACAGGTTTTGCGGGTACTTCTTTACAACCAAACTCTGGTGCACAAGGAGAATTTGCTGGTTTAATGACTATTAGAGCTTATCATTTAGCAAACGGAGATGCTCATAGAAATATTTGCTTAATACCAGCGTCTGCTCACGGAACAAATCCTGCCTCTGCTGTTATGGCAGGTATGAAAGTTATTGTTACTAAAACTGCAGAAAATGGTAATATAGATGTAGATGATTTGCGTGAAAAAGCTGAAATACACAAAGATAATTTAGCTGCTTTAATGGTTACATATCCTTCTACTCATGGAGTTTTTGAAAGTGCTATTAAAGAAATAACAAAAATTATTCATGATAATGGTGGACAGGTATATATGGATGGAGCAAATATGAATGCACAAGTAGGGTTAACAAACCCTGCTACTATTGGTGCCGATGTTTGCCACCTTAATTTACACAAAACTTTTGCAATTCCTCATGGTGGTGGTGGTCCTGGAGTAGGCCCTATATGTGTTGCTCCTCAACTAGTGCCTTTTTTACCTACAAATCCTTTAGTACAAACAGGTGGCTCAGATGCTATTACTGCAATATCTGCAGCTCCTTGGGGTTCTGCTTTAGCTTGCTTAATTTCTTATGGATACATAAAAATGCTTGGTGCTAGAGGCTTAACTAATGCTACTGAAAACGCTATCTTAAACGCTAATTATATTAAAGAAAGATTAAGCGGTCATTACGATACTTTATATTCTGGTGAAATGAATAGAGCTGCGCATGAAATGATTATTGATTGCCGTGATTTTAAACAAAACGGAATTGAAGTTGTAGATATTGCAAAACGTTTAATGGATTATGGTTTTCATGCTCCAACTGTATCTTTTCCTGTAGCCGGAACTATGATGATTGAACCTACTGAATCTGAAAGTATTTCTGAATTAGATCGTTTTTGTGATGCTATGATTGCTATTCGTAAAGAAATAGAAGTAGCAACTAAGGATGACACTAATAATCCTTTAAAAAACGCTCCTCATACACAAGCTATGTTAACTGATGATGAATGGACATTACCGTACACAAGAAAACAAGCTGCTTTTCCATTACCATACGTTTCCGAAAATAAGTTTTGGCCTTCTGTTAGAAGAGTTGATGATGCTTTTGGTGATAGAAATTTAATTTGTTCTTGCAGTCCTATAGAAAACTATATGTAAATATTATTTTAAACCGCTTCAATAAAACTTTTGAGGCGGTTTTACATTCACCTTTAAATAATAAAAATGAAAAAGATTTTATTTGTTACAGTATTTTTAATTACTCTAAACGCTTATTCCCAAAAAAATGCTTTCGTTATCAATTCTGATATTGCTATCGTAAACACCACTGAAAAAAATATAGAACAAGGAGACAATAATACTACAAAACAAAAAAGATTTACCCTAAACAATAGATTAGGATATTTATTTGCCAAAAAAAACTTAGAATTTGGTATTACTGCTGGTTATTCTTCAAGTGTTGATAATATTAATTTCTCCTCTTTTTCTTCTGATGATGGTGAGAGAAGATTTGTAACTATTCAAGGAGGTGCATATATTAGAAAATATTTTCCTATAAATAATAAATTTACTTTTCAACTTATAGCTGATTATCAAAAATCCAAAGATTATATAGAAAATAATGGAGTTTCCGATGGAACAGATATTCAAACAAATTCACTTTTTTTAATACCTGGTTTCGTCTATTTTTTATCTAAAAAAATTGCTTTAACTATTCATATCGCTTCTTTAGGATATAGTATAGAAGTGGACAAAAGTGATATATCTAATGATACCCAAAAAAATGAATTTCATTTTTTAACAGGTACTTCTAATATTAACATTGGTATCGCTTTTTATCTATAATAATAATTAAACAACTCTTACAATTCTTCTTACCGGAATTAAAGCTCTTCTTTTTAAGATTACAGATTTGTCAGTAATACCCCAAACAGTAGTTTCAACACTTTTCAAACCAAAGCTATCTTTAAAAAATATTTTTACTTTTCCTTTTTCTAAATTCCCTAATGCCATAGCTCTTTTTAGATTTATAATTCTATTTTTTATTGCATTTTTTTTTCTTAAAACGTCATCTTTAGGGAATTTTAAATTTACTATTTCCTCCTTATTTATCAATTCTGATGTTATGTAGTTATTCAAATTAAGTAATTTTATTAGTTATTAATTATTTTCACACTCTTAAATTATAGCTTTTAATTATCAAATAAAAATTATTAACAGTTATTTTAAAGTATTTAGCATTTTTTAACAATAAAAACTTATTTTTTATTAAAACTAATAGTGTAAAAGCAATAATTATATTGTAAATAACTATTACTAGTCAAATATTTATAATAGACGATATTTAACAACAACTCAAGGGTAAGTATAAAGGGTATCCTTTTCGAAGTTTTTCTAACGGAGTTTATACAGGAGGCTATTCAGATCATTATCCCGTCTACATCTATCTTATTAAAAAGTTGCGTAAATAGCTTTTTTTGTGCGTTGTTCGTCTGTTTTTATTGATGTTCTGTAATTATAGAAGTATTATATACAAACGATAAAATATTTGCATAAAAAAACCTCATATCAAGTTGATATGAGGTTTGTAAATCTTGATT
>CALHCK010000201.1 GCA_937936695.1 uncultured Polaribacter sp. | reverse complement strand
TTTTACTCCTTGCTATCACAATGAAAAACAAATGGAAAGAATTATAAATTCATATAAAAATTGTAGTATTGTAAAAGAAAAATTATTTCACTTTTGAAAACAAAGAAAACATCTTGGAAAGAAAGACTTCATGAAATTATTTATGAAGCAGACACAAGAGAAGGTAAGCTTTTTGATATTGTACTTTTAATAGCCATTATAACTAGTATTGTTTTGGTAATGCTAGAAAGTGTAAAAAGTTTTGATGCTAAATACCATAATTACTTAGACTTTGCAGAATGGGTAATTACAGTACTTTTTTCTATTGAATATATTATGAGAATAATATCTATAAAAAAACCTTTTAAATACATTTTTAGTTTTTATGGTATCATAGATTTACTATCTACAATACCTAAATATTTATCTTTTATACTTGTTGGTTCTCATAGTTTAATTGCTTTAAGGTCTTTACGTTTACTTAGAGTTTTTAGAATTTTAAAACTCACAAGATATATTGGTGCTTCTAATAAATTATTGCTTGCATTAAAAGCCAGTAGAGCAAAAATTGCTGTCTTTTTATTTTTTGTTGTTATTGTTTGTGTAATATTAGGTACTATAATGTATATGGTAGAAGGTGAAGAAAATGGTTTTAATAATATACCTAAAAGTATTTATTGGGCAATTGTAACACTAACTACTGTTGGTTTTGGAGATATTGCTCCTCAAACACCATTAGGGCAAGCAATAGCAAGTATTATTATGATTTTAGGGTATTCTATTATTGCAATTCCTACAGGTATTGTAAGTTCTGAAATGACAAAAACGGATGCAGATATTGATACCAACACACAATCTTGCCCTACTTGCTTAAAAGAAAAACACGCTAAAGGCGCAACATTTTGTTACAATTGTGGTAGTATTTTAAATTAAATGAATACAAATAAAAACACTTTAATAACCATTGTAGGCCCCACTGCAATTGGTAAAACAGCTTTAAGTATTAAATTAGCCAACTATTTTAATGCTTCAATCATTTCTTGCGATTCTAGACAGTTTTACAAAGAAATGACTATAGGTACAGCTGTTCCGGAAATAGAAGAACTAGCA
Source organism: uncultured Polaribacter sp. (assembly GCA_937936695.1). GTDB lineage: Bacteria > Bacteroidota > Bacteroidia > Flavobacteriales > Flavobacteriaceae > Polaribacter. Next base: position 3,483 of record CALHCK010000201.1, on the reverse strand, counting down.
GCTGCAAAACATTATTTTATACAAGATAGAAGTATTTTTAATGATTATAATGTTGGTGAATTTGAACGTGATACTTTAAAAAAGTTAGACAGCTTGTTTAAAGAAAATCCTGTACAAGTAATGGTAGGTGGTAGCGGTTTGTATGTAGATGCTGTTTTAAAAGGTTTAGATTATTTTCCGGAAGTAGATTCTAAAATTAGAGAAAACCTAACCAAACAATTAGAAGAGCAAGGTATAGAACCATTACAAAAACAGTTAAAAGAATTAGACCCAGAAACTTACAATATTATTGCGTTAGACAATCCTCATAGAATAATGAGAGCTTTAGAAATTTGCATAGGTTCTGGAACCCCCTATTCTACTTTTAAAAACAAACCTAAAAAAGCAAGAAATTTTACAAATATAATTATTGGTTTAAATGCAGATAGACCTATTATTTATGATAGAATAAATCTTAGGGTAGATATTATGATTGAAAACGGGCTTTTAGAAGAAGCTCAAAAATTACATCAATATAAAGCGCTTAATGCATTACAAACTGTTGGCTACAGAGAGTTGTTTTCTTATTTTGAAGGTGAATTTACTAAAGAATTTGCAGTATCAGAAATTAAAAAAAATACCCGACGTTTTGCTAAAAGGCAACTAACTTGGTTTAAAAGAAATAAAGATACACTTTGGTTTGATTACCAAACAGATATTAAAGAAATTATAGCTGCTATTTATGATAAGATTAACGCTATTTAAAACAGTATCCTTTTGTAATTCAAACGGTTTTATATCTTTGTAATACTTAAAACAAGCACATGAAATTTAAATTAATATTTTTAAGCATTGCATTATTTAGCATTACTGCATTTGCACAAACAAAAATGGGTACTATAGATAATGATTACGTTTTATCTTTAATGCCAGAAACAAAAATAGTACTTAAAATGGCGCAAGAATATAGTGTAAAACTAGATTCTTCTTTTCAAATAAAAGTAACAGAATACCAAAATAAAATATCTGAATATAAAGAACCTAAGAAAGCATTAAGCGAATTAGAAAAAAAAGTAATTGTTGATGAAATTCAAAATTTAGAAGTTGATATTCAAAAATACAGACAAAACGGAACTCAGTTAATGCAATTAAAAAAAGACGAATTAATGCGTCCTTTATATCAAAAATTAAACAAAGCTATAAAACAAGTAGCGCAAGAAAATAAATATACTCACATACAAAATATACAAGGTAGCGACTTTTCTTATATAGATACAAAATACGATATTACAGTTTTAGTTCTTAAAAACTTAGGTATTGAAATACCTATTTCTGATAAAAAATAATCGCATTAAATTTACATCATAAAAAAACCGAGCAATTTGCTCGGTTTTTTTTTATATCTATTAGTTTTAGAATTACACCAATTGAGCTGCAATTTTTTTATAAGTACCGTTTTCTAACAGTTCTCTAATTGCAGAAAAAGCCGTAATAGTTTCATCAATATCTTCTTGCGTATGCGTAGCTGTTGGTATTAATCTTAATATGATTAATCCTTTAGGTATTACAGGATATACAACGATAGAACAAAATATACCGTGGTTCTCACGTAAATCATTAACCATTGCCATTGCCTCAGGTATATCTCCTTTTAAAAACACAGGAGTAATACATGTTTGCGTTGTACCTAAATCAAAACCAGCATCACGTAAACCAGATTGTAAGTTTCTTGTGTTTTCCCACAACTTATCTTTTAACTCTGGCATTGTACGTATCATATCTAAACGTTTTAAAGCACCTTTTACCATTGCCATTGGTAAAGACTTAGCAAACATTTGAGAACGTAAATTGTATTGTAAATACTGTATTACATCTTTATCTCCTGCTAAAAAAGCACCAATACCCGCCATAGACTTTGCAAAAGTTGCAAAATATACATCTATATCATCTTGTACACCTTGCTCAAAACCAGTACCTCTACCGCCTTCTCCTAAAGTACCAAAACCATGTGCATCATCTACTAATAATCTAAAATTGTATTCTTTTTTAAAAGCTACAATTTCTTTTAAACGACCTTGTTCACCTCTCATACCAAAAACACCTTCAGAAATCACTAAAATTCCTCCACCTGTTTTATCTGCCATTTTTTTAGCTCTTTTTATGTTTTTTTCAAAACTATCCATGTCATTATGACGGTATACAAAACGCTTTCCCGCATGTAATCTAACTCCGTCTATAATACATGCATGTGTATCTATATCATACACAATAATATCGTTTTTAGTTACTAAAGCGTCTATTGCAGACATAATACCTTGGTAACCAAAATTTAGTAAATATGCTTTTTCTTTATCAACAAATTCAGCACATTCTCTTTCTAATTGTTCATGTAAAGGTGTATGACCAGACATCATTCTAGCTCCCATAGGATATGCCATACCATGTTCTAAGGCAGCTTCTCCATCTACTTTTAAAACTTCTGGATGGTTTGCTAATCCTAAATAGTCATTGATACTCCAGGTAACTACTTTTTTTCCATTAAAAGACATTCTATTAGAAATAGGACCTTCTAATTTAGGAAAAACATAATACCCTTCTGCTTGGTCTGCCCATTTACCTAAAGGGCCTTTATCTTCTTTTATTCTTTCAAATAAATCTTTGATCATACTATGTATTTTTGATTTTTTTGCTCAATGTGCAAAGTAACTGCTTTTTTTGCAGTTTATCAAATTTAGAGTGTTATACAATTTTGATTATAAGAAACCATTTTCTTGCATCCACAAATCACTATAAATTTTGTTCATGTAACGAGAGCCGTGATCAGGAAAGATTAACACCACAAAACTATCTTCATTAAAATAGTTTTTTGCAGCGTACTGTTTAGTTGCTTGCATTACAGCACCACTTGTATATCCAGGAAACATACCTTCTTTTTTAACAATATTTCTGGCTTCTAAGGCAGCTTCTTTATCAGTTACTTTTTCGTAAATATCTATAACATCAAAATCTGTTGCAGTTGGAATTAAATTTTTACCTAAGCCTTCTATTTTGTATGGGCTTACTTCATTTAAATCTAATTCTTTGGTTTCGTGGTATTTTTTTAACACAGAACCTACAGCATCTACCCCTAAAATTTTAACCTTAGGGTTTTTCTCTTTTAAATATTTACCAGAACCAGATATTGTGCCACCTGTACCACTTGCAGCTACCAAATGTGTTATTTTACCATCTGTTTGTTGCCAAATTTCAGGTCCGGTAGATCTATAATGCGCTTCTGTATTAAGCTCATTAAAATATTGGTTGATATAAACAGAGTTTTTTGTTTTCTTATGAATTGCTTTTGCAACTTCGTAATAAGACCTTGGATCTTCTGGAGGTACATTTGCAGGACATACATGTACTTCTGCTCCCATAGATTTTAGCAAATCTATTTTGTCTCTAGACGATTTATCACTTACTGCTAAAATACATTTATATCCTCTAACAATACTAATCATAGCCAAA
>CALHCK010000200.1 GCA_937936695.1 uncultured Polaribacter sp. | reverse complement strand
TGTGCAGCACTATTTAAGTTTACTCTACATACTAAATTTACCAAAGTATCTATTAACGGAGCTAATGTTTTTACTTCGCTACCAAAAACACTAACTTGTTGTCCGTAATTAGATTCTGCCATATCATCTAAAGGCTCTTGGATGTTTTTAAAAGAAACAATTGGTACAACTGGTCCAAACTGTTCTTCTTTATATACTCGCATTTCTTTAGTAACAGGGTATAAAACTGCCGGAAAAATATAATTCTCTGTAGTTTCTCCTCCTTTTTTATTGATGATTTTTGCTCCTTTTTCTATAGCGTCATCAACTAATTCTTGAATATAAGCTGGTTTTCCTGTTTCTGGTAATGGCGTTAATTTTACACCTTCTTCCCAAGGATTTCCAAATTTTAATTCGTCTACTCTTTCTGCAAAACGTTTTTTAAACTTATCTACAATATGCTCATGCACATATAATACTTTTAAAGCAGTACATCTCTGTCCGTTAAAAGAAGTACTACCTGTAAGGCACTCATTAATTGCTAAATCTAAATCAGCATCTGGTAATACAATCCCAGGATTTTTAGCTTCTAAACCTAATACTAAACGTAATCTATTTTTATAAGGATGATTTGCCTGTATAGCGTTAGCAGATTTGCTATTACCAATTAAAGCCAATACATCTATTTTTCCCGTTTTCATTATAGGAGTTGCTAAAACCCTACCTCTACCGTAAATAACATTTACAACACCTTCTGGAAAAGAATTTTGAAAAGCCTCCATTAACGGAGACAATAACAATACTCCATGTTTTGCAGGCTTAAAAATAGCCGTATTACCCATAATTAAGGCAGGTATAAGCAATGCAAAAGTTTCATTTAAAGGATAATTATAAGGTCCTAAACATAAAACAACTCCAACTGGTCCTCGTCTAACATGAGCATATACACCACTATTTTTTTCAAATTTAGCAGAATCTCTATCCATCTGCTTATAATCTTCTATGGTATCATAAATATACTCTACAGTTCTATCAAACTCTTTTTTAGAATCTGCTAAAGATTTTCCAATTTCCCACATTAAAAGTTTAACAACAGCATCTCGTTTGGTTTTCATTTGTTCTGCAAACTCTTCCATACAAGCAATTCTGTCTGCCACACGCATTGTTGGCCATAAACCCTGACCTTTATCATACGCTCTGTATGCTGCATTTAATGCCTCTAAACCTTCTTTTTCTGTTAAATTAGGAACCGTTCCTAATAAAGTTGGCTTATATTCTTTTGTAGAAGAAATAGATGAGTATACCTCTGCTACTTCACCATTCCATTCTTTTAATTCTCCTCCTACTAAATACGTTTTTTGATTTATAAGAGTGTTGATCTTATACAAATCTGGAATTTCCGTAAATTGTTTTTTCATAAATTGTTTTATAAAATCAAAATCCTAAGTCTTAGGACTTATTTTAAACATTTCTTAAATTAAGACATCAAAATTAACAAAAAATAAAATAATAAGTTTAAAAACTACGTATTAAATTATCAATATACCATAAAAAGAGTTAATTTTTTATTCGAGGCCAAATCTTACATTTCGTTAAATTAAAAATTGAAATAAATCAGGTTTATCATTTAAGTAATCTCCATAAAAACCTTTCTGTTTCATTTTATCTATTAATGGTTGTAAATCTTCAGGAGCTTTTAATTCTAAACCAACTACCGCTGCTCCGTTTACTCTATTTGTTTTCTTTGTATATTCAAAATGAGTGATATCATCATTAGGTCCTAAAATTTCAGCAACAAACTCTTTTAAAGCTCCTGCCCTTTGAGGAAACTTTACTATAAAATAGTGTTTTAAATTTGCGTATAACAGTGCCTTTTCTTTAATCTCTGCAGTTCTAGTAATATCGTTATTACTTCCGCTAACCACGCAAACTACATTTTTACCCTTAATCTCATCCTTAAAAAAGTCTAAAACAGCAATACTTAACGCTCCTGCTGGCTCTACAACTATGGCGTCTTTATTATATAAATTTAATATTGTTTGACACACTTTACCCTCTGGCACCGTAACCATATCATCTAAATTTTGCTTACAAATTGCATAATTTAAATCGCCTACTCGTTTAACAGCTGCACCATCTACAAAAGGATCTATAGTAGCTAAAGCTGTATTTTTTTTATTTTTAAATGATGTTAACATAGACGCTGCCCCTTGTGGCTCTACACCAATAATTTTTGTTTTTGGAGATAGTTTTTTAAACACACTAGATAATCCTGCAGATAATCCTCCACCTCCTACAGGAACAAATACAAAATCAATATTTTCTTTAGCCTGTTCTAAAATTTCTAAACCAACAGTTGCTTGCCCTTCAATTACTTTTTCATCATTAAAAGGATGAATGAAAATTTTATCTTTTAAGTCGCATTCTTTCTTAGCGGCATTAAACGCATCATCAAATGTATCACCCTCTATAATTACCTCAATAAAATTTTCTCCAAACATTTTTACCTGCTCTATTTTTTGATTAGGAGTTGGAGAAGGCATAAAAATTCTACCTTTAATTTGTAATAATTTACAAGACAATGCAACACCTTGTGCATGATTTCCTGCACTAGCACAAACTACACCTCTCTTTTTTTCTGTTGATGATAAAGAAGACATTTTATTATATGCTCCTCTAATTTTATAAGAGCGTACAACTTGTAAATCTTCTCTTTTAAATAGAATATTTGCTCCTAAAGCTTTAGAAAGATTCTCGTTTTTACTTAGTGGAGTTTTGCTAACAATTCCTTTTAAGTTTTCTGACGCTTTTTTTACGTCATCTATGTGTGGGTAGTAATTTTGCATGGTAACTAAAAATAAAAAACCTGTCAGAATAAGTTTCTGACAGGTTTATAATATATTTATAAAAATCTATTTTTAAGCAGATTTTATAACTTTCATAGCTGTCATAGAAGCTCTTAATTCTTCTCCTACAATTTCTACTGGGTGATTTCTAATAATTTTGTTGATTTTAATCAATTCTTGATTATCAACTCCATTTTCTGAACTAAATGCCTTACCGATTACGTTTGTCGAAACGGTTTTCATAAAGTCAGTTAATAAAGGCTTACAAGCATGATCAAATAAATAACATCCATACTCTGCAGTATCAGAAATTACACGGTTCATTTCAAATAATTTTTTACGTGCAATTGTGTTAGCAATTAACGGAGTTTCATGTAAAGATTCGTAGTAAGCAGAAGCTTCAATAATTCCAGAATCAGTCATTGCTTCAAAAGCTAACTCTACACCAGCTCTTACAAAAGCAACTAATAATGTACCATGATCAAAATATTCTTGCTCAGAAATTTCATCAGAAGTAATTGCTTGTTTTTCAAAAGCAGTTTCTCCTGTAGCAGCTCTCCAAGTTAATAAGTTTTTATCATCATTAGCCCAGTCTTCCATCATTGTTTTAGAGAAATGACCCGTAATAATGTCATCCATATGCTTTTGGAATAAAGGACGCATAATGTCTTTTAATTCTTCTGATAAACGGAATGCTTCTACTTTTGCTGGGTTAGATAATCTATCCATCATGTTAGTAATACCACCATGCTTTAAAGCTTCAGTAATTGTTTCCCAACCATACTGAATTAATTTTGCAGCATAACCAGCATCAATTCCTTCTTCTACCATTTTATCAAAAGATAAAATTGCACCTGTTTGTAACAAACCACATAAAATAGTTTGCTCTCCCATTAAATCAGATTTTACCTCTGCAACAAAAGAAGATTCTAAAACACCTGCTCTATGACCTCCTGTAGCAACTGCATACGCTTTTGCTTGAGCCCATCCTTTATTTTCTGGATCGTTGTTTGGGTGAACAGCAATTAATGTTGGTACACCAAACCCTCTCTTATACTCTTCACGTACTTCAGAACCAGGACATTTAGGTGCAACCATAATTACTGTTAAATCTTCACGAATTTGCATTCCTTCTTCAACAATATTAAAACCATGAGAATAACTTAATGTTGCTCCTTTTTTCATTAAAGGCATTACAGTTTTTACAACATTTGTATGTTGCTTATCTGGTGTTAAATTAATTACAACATCTGCAGTTGGTAATAACTCTTCATATGTTCCAACAGTAAAATTGTTAGAAGTAGCATTCTTAAAAGAATCTCTTTTTTTATCTATAGCTGCTTGTCTTAAAGCATAAGAAATATCTAAACCAGAATCTCTCATATTTAAACCTTGGTTTAAACCTTGCGCTCCACAACCTACAATAACAATTTTCTTTCCTGCTAATGCATCTATACCGCCATCAAATTCTGAAGCGTCCATAAAACGACATTTTCCTAATTGCTCTAATTGTTCTCTTAATGTTAATGTGTTAAAATAATTTGACATTTCTATTTATATTAGTTGTTGTATCTTTTTAATAATGTTGATATTTTCATCTCGTCTTTAGTAACTGCAATACGACCAGATCTGGTAAATTGCATAATACCATAAACATTTAATTTTTTATGTAAATCTATAAGTTCTTCTCTTCTACCAGATTTTTCTAAAACAAAAAATTCTTTGTTTACTGTTACTATTCTTGCGTTACTTTCTTTTATTATATTCTGAATTTGACGCTCTTCAAATAATAATTCTGATTTTATTTTAAATAAACCAGAAATTTGATAGATTGTATCATCTTCATTATGATAATAAGCTTTAATAACCTCTACTTGTTTTTCTATCTGACCTATAATTTTCTTTACATTTACCTCTGTCATGTAGATAACAATTGTAAATTTAGAAACTCCTTCTATTTCTGATGGAGAAGTATTTAAACTTTCTATATTTATATGTCTTCTTTGAAAAATAGCTGAAATTCTGTTCAGCAAACCTATATTGTTTTCAGTATAAATAGATACTGTAAATAGTTCTTTTTCTGTACTCATCTTATTCTAGTCTTATATCTGAAACACTTGCCCCTGTTGGAATCATTGGAAAAACATTATCTTCTTTTTCTACACAAACTTCTAAAAAATAAGCTTCTTTACTTGCTATCATTTCTGCTACAGCATCTGCAAGTTCTTCACGTTTAGTTACTTTTTTAGCTTTTATGTAATATCCTTCTGCAATTGCTACAAAATTAGGATTTACCATTTCTGTAGATGCATAACGTTTGTCAAAAAATAATTGCTGCCATTGACGTACCATTCCTAAAAAGTCGTTATTTAAAACTACTACTTTTACAGCTGCTTTTTGCTGAAAAATAGTACCTAACTCTTGTATTGTCATTTGGTAACCACCATCTCCAGAGATAGAAATTACCTCTCTATCTGGAGCAGCCATTTTAGCACCAATTGCAGCAGGTAAACCGAAGCCCATTGTTCCTAAACCTCCTGATGTAATATTACTTTTAGTAACATTAAAATCTGCATATCTACATGCTACCATTTGGTGTTGCCCTACATCTGTTACAATAGCAGCTTCTCCTTTTGTTTGAATATTAATTTCTTTTAAAACTTCTCCCATCGTTAAACCTTCTTTGGTAGGATGGATATCGTCTTTAATTACTTTGTCATATTCTATTGCATACAAATCTTTAAATTCTTGA
>CALHCK010000199.1 GCA_937936695.1 uncultured Polaribacter sp. | reverse complement strand
AAACAAATCCCAAATAACCACACCTGTTGTTACAGAAATATTTAAAGAATGTTTAGTACCCAGTTGCGGAATTTCTATACACATATCTGCAGCATCTACAACTTCTTGTTGTACTCCTTTTACTTCATTTCCCATAACAATAGCATATTTGACATCCTTTTCAGGTAAAAAAGTATCTAATTTAGTACTGTCTTCTGCTTGTTCTATTGCTAATACTTTTACGTTGTCTTCTTTTAATTTTTCTACTAATGTTAAAGTATCTTCTACATACTCCCAAGCCACAGACTCTGTTGCTCCTAAAGCTGTTTTATGAATGTCTTTATTAGGCGGTGTAGCACAAATACCACACAAATATATTTTTTCAATTAAAAAAGCATCACTTGTTCTAAACACAGAACCAATGTTATTTAAACTTCTAATATTATCTAAAACTACAATTAAAGGCGTTTTTTGTGTTGCCTTAAACTCATCTACTGTAATTCTACCTAACTCGTTATTCTTTAATTTCCTCATATCTTGTGAATAAGTTCATAGTAAACTGCCACTGTATACTGATTACTAATTTTTATCTTCGCAAAACTAACTGAAAATTCCCAAAACTTGGCAAAATCTAAAGCTAAAAAGGTAACTCCTTTAATGAAACAGTATAACACTATTAAAGCAAAATATCCTGATGCGATGTTGCTTTTTAGAGTGGGTGATTTTTACGAAACATTTGGTGAAGATGCTAAAAAAGCGGCACAAGTATTGGGTATTATTTTAACCAAACGTGGTGCTGGTAGCGAAACAGAAACTGCTCTTGCTGGTTTTCCGCATCATTCTTTAAATACGTACTTGCCAAAGTTAGTAAAGGCAGGTATGCGAGTAGCTATTTGCGATCAGTTAGAAGATCCTAAAATGACTAAAACTATTGTAAAACGTGGTGTTACAGAATTAGTAACTCCTGGTGTTTCTTTAAACGACGAAGTTTTACAAACTAAAACAAACAACTTTTTAGCTGCGGTTCATTTTGATAAAAAACAACTAGGAATTTCTTTCTTAGATGTTTCTACAGGAGAGTTTTTAGTTGCTCAAGGAAATGCAGAATATATAGATAAGCTTTTACAAAACTTTAACCCGAGTGAAGTTTTGGTTCAAAAACAAAACAAACAGCAATTTTTAGAACTTTTTGAAGATCGTTACTATACTTTTTATTTAGAAGATTGGGTTTTTCAACCAGGGTATGCAAACGAAACTTTACAAGATCATTTTGAAGTTAAAAACTTAAAAGGTTTTGGTATACAAGATGTTAAAAACGGAGTTGTAGCCGCTGGTGCTGTTTTATATTATTTATCAGAAACACAACACAACCAACTAAAACATATACAAGCTATTGGTAGAATAGCAGAAGATAATTATGTTTGGATGGATCGTTTTACTGTTAGAAACTTAGAACTCTATAATCCTAATTCTGTAAATGCAGTTACGTTATTAAACGTTATAGACAAAACGGTTTCTCCAATGGGTGGGCGTTTACTAAAACGTTGGTTGGCATTGCCTTTAAAAACAATAGACGAAATTAAAAATCGTCATGAATTGGTAAAGTTTTTTATAGAAAACGATGCTTTTTCAGAAATTGTGTCCTATCAACTAAAGCAAGTATCAGATATAGAACGCTTAATTTCTAAAGTGGCTACAGGAAAAGCATCACCTAGAGAAATTGTACTTTTAAAAAATTCTTTAAAAGCAATAATTCCAATAAAAGAAGCTGCCGAAAAAAGTAAAAATAAAACAGTAAAACAACTAGGTAACCAGTTACATACTTGTGCCGATTTAATAGAAAAAATTTCTACTACTTTATTTGATGAAGCGCCTGTTAATATTAATAAAGGAAACGCTATTGCTGCAGGTGTGCATGCAGAATTAGATGATTTAAGAGCTATTTCTTCTTCTGGAAAACAATTTTTAGATGAAATGTTAGCTAGAGAAACAGAACGTACAGGAATTTCTAGTTTAAAAATTGCATTTAATAATGTATTCGGGTATTATATAGAAGTTAGAAATACCCATAAAGACAAAGTTCCTGAAGAATGGATTCGTAAACAAACTCTTGTAAATGCAGAACGTTATATAACAGAAGAACTTAAAGAATACGAAACTAAAATTCTTGGTGCCGAAGAAAAAATAGCAAAATTAGAACAAGAAATTTTTGCTAAATTATTACAATACGTAATTCAGTTTGTACAATTTGTTCAAGAAAATGCGCAAGTAATTGCTAAAGTAGACTGTTTATTATCTTTTTCTAAACTAGCAATAGAAAACAATTATGTGTGCCCAATAATGGATGAAAGTACCGATTTAGAAATAAAAAACGGTCGTCATCCGGTAATAGAAAAACAATTGCCAATAGACCAAAGTTACATTGCAAATGATGTAGTTTTAAACAGAAATCAACAGCAAATAATAATGATTACCGGACCCAATATGTCTGGTAAATCTGCTATTTTAAGACAAACAGCATTAATTGTTTTGTTAGCACAAATGGGTAGTTATGTACCTGCACAAAATGCAAAAATTGGTATTGTAGATAAAATATTTACAAGAGTTGGTGCCAGCGATAATATATCTATGGGTGAGTCTACTTTTATGGTAGAAATGAACGAAACAGCCTCTATTTTGAATAATATTTCTGAACGTAGTTTAGTATTGCTAGATGAAATTGGTAGAGGAACCTCTACTTACGATGGAATATCTATTGCTTGGGCAATTTCAGAGTTTTTACACGAACATCCTACAAGAGCAAAAACGTTATTTGCAACTCATTATCATGAATTAAATGAAATGACAGGTACTTTTGAACGTATAAAAAACTTTAATGTATCTGTAAAAGAACTAGAAAACACAATTGTTTTTCTTAGAAAGCTTGTTTCTGGAGGTTCTAATCATAGTTTTGGTATACATGTAGCAAAACTAGCAGGAATGCCAAATATGGTAATTCATAGAGCTAATAAAATATTAAAAAAGTTAGAGCAAAATAATAAAGGAGCCGAAGTTAAAGAGGTATTACAACAAACTCAGCACGAAGAAATGCAAATGAGCTTTTTTCAATTAGATGATCCTTTGCTAGAAAACATTAGAGAAGAAATTTTAGCAACAAATATTGACACACTTACTCCTATTGAAGCCTTAATGAAATTGAACGAGATTAAACGAATGTTGACTAAAAAGTAATTATATTTGCATTATGATGAATTTTATACTATTTATTAGCGGTCCGGAAATAATGGTAATTATGTTAATTATTGTTATGGTTTTTGGTGCAGATAAAATTCCTGAAATAGCAAGAGGTTTAGGAAAAGGAATGCGTCAGGTTAAAGATGCCACTAATGACATTAAAAAAGAAATAAAAGAAAGTTCTGAAAAACAGGGAATTGATTTAGATGTTACAAAAGATATTAAAAAAGAAATATCTGAGGTAAAAGATAATATTGATGATTTTACAGGGCCTATAAAACGTAATATGTAAAAACTAGCATAGATTATTCATGCTAATTTTTACTTTTTAAATTTCTTATTTTACTCTACTTATTGTTAATCCGTCTCTAATAGGCAGTAAAACTGTTTCTATTCTATCATCAGTATTTAACAATTTATTGTACTCTAATAATACTTTGGTGTCTTTATCTTTAGCATCTAAAGTTTCTACAACCTTGCCACTCCATAACACATTATCAGATAAAATAACTCCTCCAGAATTCATTTTATCAATTACAAGATGAAAGTAATTAATGTAATTAGACTTGTCTGCATCTATAAATACTAAGTCAAATTTTGTATTTAATGTGGGTATAATTTCTATTGCGTTACCTACCAATTGAGTAATATTATTCCTAAAACCTGATTTTTGGAAATAAGTATTCTGTAAAGTCTCTAATTCTTCGTTTTTATCAATTGTAATAATTTTTCCACCCTCTTGTATACCTTCAGCTAAACAAAGCGCAGAATACCCTGTATATGTCCCAATTTCTAAAATATTTTTAGGTCTGATTAATTTTGATATCATAGACAACACTCTACCTTGAAAAGCACCACTTAACATTCTTGGGTTTAATACTTTTTGCCAAGTTTCTCTGGTTAAGTCTTGTAATATTTTAGGTTCTATTTGAGAATGTTCAACAACGTAATTATCTATCTTTTCAGGTAAAAAATGCATTTGTAGGCTACTTATAAATTTTTAAAATAAAAAAACGGAATCCATATTGCTACAAACCCCGTTTCAATCTAACAAAAAATCAAAAAATGTAGTTTTAAAAAAACTACTAAAAATTTTCTATAATTTTATTTTCTCAAACTCTTTTTTAAGAGCTAGTTTATCTTCATCTGTCATACAATGTTTAAGACTCTGACAACTACTTGCATGTCCTTTATATAATTTTGTAAGAGACATATTTTGCTTTGTATAACTATAGCAAGTTTTACAATTTAAAAAATGAAGATTTAATTTCATTTTCTCTAAAAAGCTAGCTTCTCCATATTGATTTTTATCACAAATGGTAGTAGCTTCATCGCATGTTATTTTATATTTTTTAAGCATTTTCTAAATATTAAACCAATTATCTTCCATACATCTTCTAAGCTGTGTTCTTGCTCTGTGTATGATTACCCATAGGTTTGACGAAGTAATATCTAATTCCTTACAAATTTCCTCAGTTTCAAATTCTTGTATTGTTTTCATCCTAAAAACCATTGCATATTTTTCAGGTAAAGCATCAATACATCTTTCTAACTGGCTTTTTAATTCTTCGTTTTCTATATTCTTTTCAGACTGATTGTTCCAACTTTGTGGTACTCTATCTTCTATCCAATTTCCTTCATTTTCTCCATCGTCATAAAAGTTCATTCTAACTTCGGCTTGTCCTTTTTTAGAATTTATTTTTCTGTAATGGTCTATAATTTTTCTCTTTAAGATAGATACCAACCAAGTTCTTTCAGTTGATTTTCCTTGAAAATTTTTAGCTGACTTTAAACCTGCAAAAAAAGTATCTTGTACTAAATCTTTGGCAATATCTTCATTACTTACACGAACAACTGCATAGTTATACATATAATCTGCATAATTATCAATCCACTTGCTAGTGTCTAGAGTTACTTTGTCTTCCGTCATCTTTAAATTAAAATCCAAATATAATGCTATTTTTCTATTTACACTTTATAAGTCCATTCACTTATATAATTAATTATTAAATTATAAAAAAAAAGGCTATAAATTAAATAAAACGTAAAATTAACATATTTATTTTCAGAATCTAAACTTAATTAAAAAACGAATCACTTTAACAAAAAGCAATAATATTAACTAAATATTAACTTGTTTTATATCTATTGATATTTATTACTTTTACGCTGTAAATTAAATATTAAAGTATGTCCACAGCTAAAAAAGAATATAAAAAGATTACCGTTAAATCTTTAGTAGATATGAAAAAGAACGGAGAAAAAATATCTATGCTAACCGCCTACGACTATACGATGGCTAAAATTTTAGACGGAGCGGGTATTGATGTTTTATTAGTTGGAGATTCTGCATCTAACGTAATGGCAGGTCATGAAACTACCTTACCTATTACATTAGATCAAATGATTTATCATGCTAGTTCTGTTGTAAGAGCTATAGATAGATGTTTGGTTGTGGTAGATTTACCTTTTGGAAGCTATCAATCTGACCCAAAAGAAGCTTTGCGTTCTGCTATTAGAATAATGAAAGAAAGTGGCGGACATTCTATTAAATTAGAAGGTGGTAAAGAAATTAAAGACTCTATTAAACGAATTTTAAATGCTGGAATACCTGTAATGGGACATCTAGGTTTAACACCTCAGTCTATCTATAAGTTTGGTACTTACACAGTTAGAGCTAAGGAAGAACAAGAAGCAGAAAAATTAATGGCAGATGCAATTATGTTAGAAAAACTTGGTTGTTTTGCTGTTGTTTTAGAAAAAGTACCTGCAAAACTAGCTAAAAAAGTTGCCGATACAATTTCTATACCTGTAATTGGTATTGGTGCGGGTAATGATGTAGACGGTCAAGTACTAGTTACACATGATATGATTGGAATGACACATGAATTTCACCCACGTTTTTTAAGAAGATATTTAGACTTATTTAAAGATATGACAGGTGCTTTTAAATCTTATATTTCTGATGTTAAAACTGGAGATTTTCCTAACGAAAAAGAACAATATTAAATTTTATCAGTATTTATTTTTAAGGATAAAAAACTATTTATGAAAGTTTTACATTTAGATGAAAATCACCCTTTATTAATAAGTCAATTACAAGAATGTAATTTTACTAATCATGAAGATTACACATCTACTAAACAAGAAATTGAAAGCAAAATACACTTGTACGATGGTATAATTATAAGAAGTAGATTTTCTATTGATAAATCTTTTTTAGATAAAGCAACAAATTTAAAGTTTATAGGTAGAGTTGGTGCTGGTTTAGAAAACATAGATTGTGATTATGCCGAGTCTAAAAACATTGTGCTTATTGCAGCACCAGAAGGTAATAGAAATGCTGTTGGAGAACATAGTTTAGGCATGTTACTTTCTCTTTTTAATAAGCTAAACAAAGCAGATAAAGAAGTTAGAAACGGAAAATGGTTACGTGAAGAAAATAGAGGTATTGAGTTAGATGGAAAAACTGTTGGTTTAATTGGCTACGGTAACATGGGTAAAGCTTTTGCTAAAAAACTTAGAGGTTTTGATGTAACTGTTATCTGCTACGATTTAAAACAAAACGTAGGTGATGCAAATTGCCAACAAGTTTCTTTAAAAGAAATACAAGAAAAAGCAGATATTCTTAGTTTACATACTCCTGAAACTTCTCTTACAAAAGGCATGATTAATAAAGAATTCATTAATAATTTTAAAAATAATTTTTGGCTTATAAATACTGCTAGAGGAAAAGCTGTTGTAACAAAAGATCTTGTAGAGGCTTTAAAAATTGGCAAAATTATTGGTGCTGGTTTAGATGTTTTAGAATATGAAAAATCTTCTTTTGAAAACCTTTTTTCTGATAGCAACATGACAGATGCTTTTGAATATTTAATTAATTCTGAAAAAGTGATTCTTTCTCCTCATGTAGCAGGATGGACTTTAGAGAGTAAACAAAAATTAGCACAGACAATTGTAAACAAGATTAAGTTACATTTTGTAAACAAAAATAATTGTTAACAATTATTTTTTTAAAATCCTCAATAATGATATTTTCCAATCATCCTGCAGAAGTATGTATACTACTTTTTTTAACGATTACTTTTGTAATTTCTAGTATAGAAAAAATTACGGATTGGAAAGGGAATGTAAATTTTATAAAAAATCATTTTAAAAATTCTCCTTTAAAAAATAAAGTTCCTTTATTACTAACAATTGTTTTAATAACCGAAATTATTGCATGTGTATTAATGATAATTGGTATTTACAATTTATACACTACAGGTTTTAAAAAAATTGCTTTAATAGGAATAGAGCTTTCTGCGCTTACTTTATTTTTTCTTTTAATAGGACAACGTTTAGCAAAAGATTATGCAGGAGCTATGTCCTTAGGTGTTTATTTTATAATAACAATTATTGGTCTTGTATTATTAAATAATTAAATCTTATTAAAAATATTTTTTAATAAATTAAAACTATAAAAAAACCTCTTAAAACATGCGTTTTAAGAGGTTTTTTATTTTAACTAAGGTCTTATTATACAATAAACACAAAAACTTAATTAAACAATATTATACTGCGTTTTAATACTTTTTTAATACATAAATTAAAGAAGAATACTCAGAAGAAGCCTTAGCTTTAAAATTTGAAGCAAATCCTACAGAAAAAGCTTTAATAGGATTCATTTTTCCTGTTTTATACTTTTCACTTAATAGAGATACATAATATGCATCAAATTTCATAGGAAGTGTTTTTTCTACTAACATATCTTCTTCAGAAAATATTTTATGAATAGATGTTTGAGAAAAGTGCCACAAATGCCTTGGCACATCAAAAGCAGCCCAATATTCTTTATAATAATTAGCGTCGTAACTTTTATAATTAGGTACAGCAATTACTAATCTACCTGTATCTGTTAATAATTCTTTAAGTTTAGAAACATATTCACATAAATTATCTACATGTTCTAAAACATGCCAAAGTGTAATAACATCAAATTTATTTATAGGTAATTCTTCTAATTTAGATTTTAACGCTACTCCTTTTTCTTTAGCAATCAGTCTTGCATCATTACTTGGTTCTACACCAAAAACATTCCATCCATTAGATTTACATGTATTTAAAAAATCTCCAGTACCAGCTCCAATATCTAAAACATTTTTTTCTTTTACATTAAAAGAATTAATTAAAGACAATTTTCTTTTTAAAGCATAATTTCTTACAAGCTGGTAAGATTTATCTAATAACGATTTTTTACTATCTGTATGAGATATATAATCTTCACTTTTATAATAATTTTCAATATCTACCGGAACAGGAGATGTTACCAACATTTCATAATTTTCGTTTAACATCACCTCATACGTTTCTCCAGATACCGTATGATCTTTACAATTTAAAAAAGGTTTTAAGCGTTTTGTATATTCTTTTTTTCTTCCCATTATTCAATTTTTTTTCATTGTTCCTCGTGGAACATGCAAAAACTACCTACCCATATATACAAGTAAAACAGAAATATCACTAGGAGATACACCGCTAATTCTACTAGCTTGAGATATAGAAGTTGGTTGAATTTTAATAAGTTTTTCTCTAGCTTCAAAAGAAAGAGATTTAACTTTATTATAATTAAACTGAGAAGGAATAGATACATTCTCTAATCTGTTTAATTTATCTGCATTATTTTTTTCTTTTTCTATGTATCCAGAATATTTTAAATGAATCTCAACCTGTTCTATAATTTCATCATCAATAGCGTTTTCATCAATAAAAGATTTTAAAGAATCAATAAAAACAAAATCATTAAAACTTAATTGAGGCCTAGAGGCAACTTTAAAAAGTTTCATAGATTGTTTTACTGGTGATAAATTCTTAGCAATTAAAATAGGATTAACATCAGATTCTTTAACACTAGTTTTATGTAAAAAAGCAATTAACAAATCAGTTTTTCTTTGTTTTTCTAAAACACGATCCATACGTTCTTGAGAAGCTAAACCAATTTCGTATGCTCTTGGTGTTAATCTTAAATCTGCATTATCTTGCCTTAACAATGTTCTATATTCTGCTCTAGAGGTAAACATTCTGTATGGCTCTTCAGTACCTTTGGTTATTAAATCATCAACTAAAACACCAATATAAGCTTCATTTCTTTTTAAAATAAAAGGCTCTTTACCTTGTACTTTTAATGCAGCATTTACTCCAGCCATTAATCCTTGTGCAGCAGCTTCTTCATAACCTGTGGTTCCGTTAATTTGTCCTGCAAAGAAAAGATTCTTAATTAATTTTGTTTCTAAAGAATGCGTTAATTGGGTCGGCGGAAAATAATCATATTCGATAGCATAACCGTATCGTAAAAATTTCACATTTTCAAAACCTTCTATAGCACGAATTGCTTTATCTTGAATATCTTCTGGTAACGAGGTAGAAAACCCATTTACATAAATCTCAACAGTTGTCCAACCTTCAGGTTCTACAAAAACTTGATGCCTATCTTTAGTAGCAAAACGATTAATTTTATCTTCTACTGAAGGACAATATCTAGGACCTGTAGATTTAATTCGTCCATTAAACATAGGAGACCTATCAAAACCTTCACGAAGTAAATCATGTACCTTAGGATTTGTATAAGTTAAATAACAAGATCTTTGCTTAGTTAATCTTTTAGATGTTGCTAAATAAGAAAATTTTTCAGGGTTATCATCACCAGGTTGTTCTGTCATTTTAGAGTAATCTAAAGAACGACCATCAACTCTTGGAGGTGTACCTGTTTTCATTCTTCCTGACTCAAAACCTTTAGCTACTAAATCTTCAGTAATACCAGTTGAAGCTCCTTCGCCAGCTCTACCTCCACCAAAAGTTTTTTCACCAATATGTATCAATCCATTTAAAAAAGTACCCGCTGTAATTACAACAGTTTTTGCTTTAATTTCTATACCTAAAGCTGTTTTAACTCCAATAATTTTATCATCATCAAATAACAAACCATTTACAGAATCTTGATAAAAATCTAAATTATCTGTTTGCTCCAACATCGTTCTCCAACATTCAGCAAATTGCATTCTATCAGATTGCGCTCTTGGACTCCACATTGCAGGTCCTTTAGATTTATTTAACATCTTAAACTGTATAGCAGTTTTATCTGTTACAATAGCACTATAACCTCCTAAAGCATCAATCTCACGTACTATTTGTCCTTTAGCTATACCACCCATTGCAGGATTACAACTCATTTGAGCTATATTTTGCAAATTCATAGTAATAAGTAAAGTATGTGCTCCCATATTAGCGGCAGCAGCAGCAGCTTCACTACCTGCATGCCCTCCTCCTACGACAATAACGTCGTATGTTGTTGAAAATAAACTCATTATATTATAGTTTCACGTGGAACTTAATAGTTATTATTTTGAAATTCAATTATTTAAGAGCGATAAAGCATTATTTTCAGCATTTCTCATCTCTTGCTTCTCTATATCAGTTTTATCTTTAAAACCCATATAATGTAATACACCATGAATCATAACACGGTGTAATTCTTCTGCAAAAGTAACATTAAAATCTTTAGCATTATCTTTAACTCTTTCTATAGAGATAAAAATATCACCAGAAACTTCTTTACCCATTGTATTATCAAAGCTGATAATATCTGTAAGCGTATCATGATTTAAAAATTCTACATTAAGCTTATGAAGGTATTCATCATCACAAAAAATATAATTGATTTCACCAATAGTAAAACCTTTATTTGTTATAATATTATCAATCCATTTTTCTAATGAACTTTCATTAATTTCATTAAAATTGGTTTCGTAATTAAAACTAATCATTATATGTTATTTATTTTGAAAAAGAATTTGTTTAGAGATTTGATATATACTAAAGCTCTAAAATCATTATTTACAAAGGTCGATGAAACAAAATTAAAATCATGTTTTTTTTCTAAATCAATTAATAAATAGAATTTATTTTGATTTTTATAAATAGTTTCTGGAAACTTTTTTCTTAATAATTTGCCTTTATCATCAAACAATAATTCAAAACTATAAAGATTAGATATTACAGAAGATTCTTCAAAAGCAATATCATCTGGTTTTACTAAATCAAAACTTTCATTTATTCTGTTTTGTGTATCCTTATTTAAAAAGATTTGCTTATTATGAAAAGTATAAAATTCTTGATGATAAAGCATCCAATCATAATTATAACTATAATTAGTTTTTACGTAATCTAAACGCACTCTTAATTTATTATCGGTAGTTTGGTTAACAGTAATAGTAGGAATATAATCTCCTTTATTAGCTAATTTTAAAAAGTTAGGTATACCAACAAAATCTGTATTATTTGTAATAAAATCATCAAATAAATTTTCTAAAGCTACAGACACTAGCATTCTGTTAGTGTTTAAATCAAATAAATTAACTACACCCTGTTTCTTAGAAAATTCTAAATGAACTAATTTATCTTTATGTAAATAAGAAGTAGATTTTTTAAGTGTGATTTTATTAGAGTTAAAAAGTGTAGAAAATTCAGGTTTTAATACTTTATCAGATAAATTTAATTTTAAAGTTTGTACAACATTATATCTAAATTTTATCAATGGAATAATGGCTTTCTTTTTAAAATCGATAGGTTCTTTAGAATTTCTTGTAAAATATAAAGTGTTATTATTTATATAAGCCCTTATAGTTTTTGTAGAACCATAACGAACATACTCATCATTTTTTACAGATGAAATAGATTGGTTTTGAAAAAACAATTTAAGGTTTGTATTTAAAGGAATAGTTTGTTCTACAGGTTTATTAGTTCCGTTAATAGTTACTATTTTTAATTTAGTATCATACTTATAAACTAAAATAGATTTTTCTTTTTGTTGCATAGAAACTAAAAAATGATCGTTTGCAAAAAGAATAGATTCTGTAGATTTTTTTGTTTCTAAATTATAATTAATTAATTTATAAAAAGATTTATCGCTTAATACAACATTTACAACAAGTGTTAAGTATTTATTATTACCATGATAAGAAATAATAGAAGATTCTTTTAATGATAAATAAGATGGTAATTCTGAAACATTAGTACCATTATAAATATAAGCAAAAGTGTGAAATTTATTGTCTTTTTTATTTTTTGTAAAAATTAAATGAAAGGATTTATCTTTAGAAATAGTACCAGAATATGTGCTTTTAGGTATAAATTCTTTTGGTAAAACAATTTCATTATTTACAACAGTATTTGCTGTGGTAATTTGTATAAATAGAAAAGCGATGCATAAAAATAAGTTTCTCATAATGTTTAGTTAAAGGTTAGTTTTACTTTTGGTCGGAAAAGTACTCTCTAACCTTTCTTTTAAAATTTTGATGTAATGGTAAAGATTGCCTATTTAGTATCTCATTTTGATTGTAATACAACTTTTTAAATTCTAAAGCTTTTATATTTTTCTGTTTATTTTCTATTGTATTGGTGTTAGATTTTCTTTTTTTATCTTTACCCTGCTCTAATTTAGCTTTGTCTAATTTTAATAATTCGTAGTTAAGTTGTTGCATCTTTTGTAATGTGGCTGCATTAAATCCTTTTTCTAAAATTTCACTTTCTAAATCTTCCATTTTCTTTAAAGCTTTCTTAGCAGAAAGATTCGATCCGTTACCAGATTCTTGAGATTCTTTAATTTGAGATTCTAGAGCTTGCCTAAGTAAACTTTGTTCTTTATAAATTTTGTAAAGTTCGCCATCTAAATCATCATTAGTTCCATTGTTTCCTTTTCCTTTATTTTGACGATTTTTACCTTTACCAGATCCTATACCTTGTGTACCTTTTTTTCCTTGTTTACCTTGTTTGCTTGTTTCACCTTTACCAGACTTTTCACCAGGTTTATTTCCTTGTTTCATTCCTTCTTTCATTTTCTTAGATAAACCCTCTTGTTTTTTAATTAGATCTGGTAAACTAAATCCATTACCTTTTTTCTTTTTTCCTTTACCAGATTTCATAGACATAGAATTTTTCATATTATCAAGCATATTGCTTAAATAATCTGAAAGACTATTTACAGAAGTCATAACATATCTTTGATTAGAAACACCGTTAGAAAATCTGTTTTCAGAAAAATTTTCTAAAGACTGTTCTAAATTAAAATGAGCGGTAGATAAGTTTTCATTAATTTTAGTTGATATTTTAGGAACCCTTAAAGAAAGAACATACAAACTATCATCAATATGTTCAAAATAAGTTTTTATTTCATTTTGCTTTTTTAAATCTTTTCCAAAATCTGGATGTCCAGTAGATGACTCAGAAAACTTATCCATTAAAGTTTCTTGAGTGAAAGAAAAAGTAACTAAATTTTCTAAGATTTTTCTAAGATCATCCATATTTTCTTCCATAGAATCTCCTTGCATTTCTAAAATAGAACTTTGCATTTTAGCGCTCATTTCTTTCATTTTTTTAGAAGCATTTTTTTGATTCTGTTGAGATTTAGAACTTTTTTGTTGAGAAATATTTTCTTCTGCCTTTTTAAGCTCTTCATCTATACTTTCTTTTTCTTCATCAACATCTGGTAAATCCATAGGCTTTTTTAGCTGTTGATTATCTTTATCTAAATTTTCTAATTCTTTTTTAATTTTATCAAACTCTTTTTTAATTTCTTTTTGAGATTCTAAATTCTGATCTTCTTTTTTAGAAAGCTTATCTTGTTTTTTTGATAATTCTTCAATTTTGGTTGCTAACTGACTAGCTTTTTGTTCTATGTAAAAACGTTTTGTTAATTCTAAAATTCTTTCTAAACTTCTTTCTTGTTGTTTATTATGTTGTGCAAGTTCTTTTGCTTTTTTAAGTAAATCGTCTTTTTTTAGTTTATCAGCTAACTTGTCTATTTCTTTTAGTAATTTTTCTTGTTTCTCAGATTTTTTTAATTCCTCAATTCTTTTTTTAAGTTCTTCTTTTTTATCAGAAAATTCTTTATTTACAGATTTTTTTTCGTCTAAATTTTCTTGTAATTTATCTGTTTGACGCTGCATCATTTTATTGTATTGCTCTTGTTTTTCTATAAACTTTTTAATTTTTTTCTTATCATTCCAATTAATATCTTTTTTGGTCTGTAAATCTTTCTGAACTTTATTTAACTTACGTTGTTCTTTCTTTTGCTGATCTATAGAATTCTGAAGCGCATTTAAAGTATTCTTTTGTTCTTGTAGCAACTCCTCCTCTACTTCAAATTTATTTTTTTGTTTATAGTTAAAAGTTTTACTTCTAGTTTTTTTATGACCATTTACAGCATCATTATCAAAAACTTCAAAATACATTTCATAATTAACGCCGTCTTCTAAATTTAATCCATCGGGAAATTCGTAAAAAAAAGTTTGAAAATTATTTTTTAATATTGAAATATTAGCAACCTGTTTATTATCCGAATTTAAAACGTCGTAACAAACTAATTGCAATTTGGTAATTCCGTAATCATCAGAAATTTTACCCGCAAATTGTGCCTTTCCGCGTGAAATGCTATCAATATTAGAATTAACATTTATTATTGGAGATTCATCTTTTACAACATCAACAGAAAATTGTAAACTTTCAAAATCATTAATAAATGTGTTAGAAGAATTAATTTGATAGTTTATTGGATTAGTAACAAAAGCTTTATGTTTAAATTTATTTTTACTCTCTTTAGTAAATAATGTTTTATTTTTATTTAGTAAAAAGGTAAGTGATGATGTTTGATAAGTATCAACTAACCAAGTAATTGTAGTACCTTCTGGCACAATAATATCGCCAGAATTATTAATAATTTTATTTTTTTTATTTAAGTAATTAGGATAGTTTAAATCTAAAGAAATATTAGTTATAGTTGGCGTGTTTATAACATTTAAGCTAAAAGTTTCAGATTGAATTCCGTTTGCTGCTACATAAAAATCAGTAGCTTTTTTTACATCAGTAAAAGTGTAAGAAAATATACCATTACCTAAATTTTGAGTATAATATTGTTGATTATCAAAATAAATTTCTGCTTCGTTAGGCAATACATTTCCTTTTACTTGTAAAGTAACCGTAATAGATTTACCTTCTACTACATTTAAATTACTGTTATTTAAATAAAAATTAAAAGGAGCAGGCGGTATATAACTAGTTCTATGGTGTACAACACGGTCTAAACTATCTGTTAAAACATCTTTATTACCTGTAAATAAAGTAATTAAAAAAATTAAAACAGGTAAAATTGCATATTTTAAATACGTTTTATTTTCTTTAAAATCTACAGCTTTTACAAAAGGTACATTTGAGAGTTCTTCTGATTTTTGATGAATACTTGCCAACAATAAATCTGATTGATTGCTATTTTCTTTTAATTGTAAAACATTTAATAATTTATCTTTTACTTCAGGAAAATGATTACCAATCATTTTAGAAGATTCATTAAAAGATATTCCTTTTCTAAGACCTAATAATTTAAATATAGGAATAGCAATAAAAGTAATTAATAAAAAAACTTCTACTATTAAAAAAAGCCAAAATAAAATAGTTCTTGCTGTAGGTTTAAGCCACAGAAAATACTCTATAAATAATGTAAAAAAAAGGTACAAAAAACCCAAAGAAATAAATAAAATTACTCCTTTTATCAACTCACTTTTGTAATATTTTTTTGTGAATTGATGTAATTTGTCTTCTATTTTTATAAATTCATCCATAATTAACAAATAAAAGTACTGTTTTTTAAATAAAGCTACTATGTATAATTCATAAAAACGTTTTGTAAGTATATTTAAGGTGCTGCCACTAATAGTTTATAAATAATTTAACAATGAAAAATTTACCAAAAATAGTATTCCTGTTTATAACTGCTTCTTTATTTTCTCAAAGTCCGTGGACACAAAAAAAAGGAGAAGCATACACTCAATTTTCATTTACGAGTATTGCAAATTATACAGCAATTTTTGGAGACCCGGATTATAGTACAGAAAGAAGTATTACAGACAATACTTTACAATTGTATTCAGAATATGGTTTAACTGATAAAACTTCGCTTTTACTAAACGTTCCATTAAAATTAATTAGTACAAATGAATTGGTAGATGATAGTGCTATTGCATTAACTACAGAAGATAACGAAACGTCTTTAGGAAATATAGAGTTAAGTTTAAAACATAATTTTTATAAAAAAAATTGGTTAATAACTGGTCAACTATCTGTAGAAGCTAATACTGCAACTTTTAATGAAGCATCAGGAATTAGAACGGGTTATGATGCTTGGACAGTTACTCCTCTTTTTATAATTGGTAAAAGTTTTAATGAAATTTACATACAAGCTTTTACAGGTGTTAACATAAGAAGTAATGATTATAGTAGTAATTTTAAACTAGGTGGAGAGATTGGAAAAAAGATTACAGATAAAATTTGGTTGATTGGTTTTTTAGATATCTCAAAATCTTTAAACGACGGTACTATTAATTTACCAACAAATAATGCATTAACTGCATTGTATGTTAACAACCAAGAATATGGTTCTTTTGGTTTAAAAGCTATTGGAGAATTTACTGATAGTTTTGGAGCTACATTTGGCTTTGGTGGTGCCTTTTTTGGTAATAATGTTGCAAAAGCACCTGCCCTAACCATTGGTTTGTATAAAAAATTTTAATAAAATATCTATAGATAAAAAAGGCTTCAAATTATTGAAGCCTTTTTTTTTAGTCTAATTTCTATTTTCTTTATTAAAAACTATCTTTGCTACATCAAAAAAAGATAAAAAATGGAATCTAATGTTCGTGTGCGTTTTGCACCAAGTCCTACAGGACCTTTGCATATAGGAGGTGTAAGAACAGCTTTATATAATTATTTATTTGCTAAAAAAAATAACGGAACATTTGTACTCCGTATAGAAGATACAGATCAAACTCGTTATGTAGCTAATGCAGAAAAATACATTGTTGATGCATTAAATTGGTGTAACATTCCGTTTGATGAAGGACCAGGTAAAAATGAAAAATTTGGACCTTACAGACAATCAGAACGTAAAGAATTGTACAAAAAATATGCAGATACTTTATTAAAAACAGGATGGGCATATTATGCTTTTGATTCTTCTGATGATTTAACAAATTATAGAAAAGAACACGAAGCCGAAGGAAAAACATTTGTTTATAACTGGCAAAATAGAGCAGACGGAAGTTTGGTAAATTCTTTGGTTTTAAGTGATGAAGAGGTACAAGCAAAAATAAATGCTGGTGAAAATTATGTAATACGCTTTAAAACACCACAAAACGAAATTTTAAAATTAGAAGACGAAATTCGTGGTAATATTACTATTGATACCAATACCTTAGATGATAAAATTTTATTTAAAGGAGATGGAATGCCAACCTATCACCTTGCAAACATTGTTGATGATCATTTAATGGAAATTAGCCATGTAATACGTGGTGAAGAGTGGTTACCTTCTATGCCTTTACATGTTTTATTATACAAAGCTTTTAAATGGGATGCTCCAAAATTTGCACATTTACCGCTTATTTTAAAACCTGTAGGTAAAGGTAAATTAAGCAAACGTGATGGAGATAAATTAGGCTTTCCTGTATTTCCTTTAGAATATACTAATGATGTTACTGGTGATATATCTAACGGTTATAGAGAAGATGGTTATTTCTCTGACGCATTTATAAACATGTTAGCATTTTTAGGATGGAATCCTGGTACAGAACAAGAACTATTTTCTTTAGAAGAATTAACAAATTCTTTCGATTTAAAAAGAGTTAGTAAATCCGGAGCTAAATTTAGTCCTGACAAAACAAAATGGTTCAATCAGCAATACATGCAAAGTAAAGACAACAATGCATTAACCGATTTGTTTTTACCTATTTTAAAAGAAAAGGGAATTGATAAAGACAAAAATTTTGCATTAAAAGTAGTTACTTCTATTAAAGAAAGAGCTGTATTTGTAAAAGATTTTTGGGAATTATCTTCTTTCTTTTTTGAAACTCCTACAACTTTTGATGCAAAAGCTTCCAAAAAAAATTGGAAAGAAACCACTACTCCATTAATGCAAGAATTAGTAACAAAAATTAATAGTATTGCTAATTTTACTTCTGAAAATACAGAAAAAGAAATTAAAGAATGGATTACCAATAAAGAAATTGGTTTTGGTAAAGTAATGCAACCTTTAAGATTATCGTTAGTAGGAGCTTTAAAAGGACCACATTTATTTGATATTATTGAAATGATTGGTAAAGAAGAAACTATTAAAAGAATAGAAAACGCAATACAAAAATTATCATAATGAAAAAATTAGTTCTTTTTTTATATCTGTTTTTAATAAGTTTTATTATAAATGCACAAAGTACAAGTCTTTCAGATTCTAGAAGTATTTTTAACCAATATAATACAGAAGAACCTGAATTTGATATTAATAAATATGTAGGTATTTTTAATTATGATTTAAAAAAATCTGCAAAAAAAACAAACGTAAAGTTAAATACTAAAGAAGGAGAACAATTTTCCAAACTATTAACAAATCACAATAAAAAAATAAAAGATATTGAAAGAATTAATAGTTTTATATTAAGAAGTACCAAAGAAATGGTAGAAAATTTTCAGAAAAATGTATTAAAAACTGGAGATATTTCTAATCAACAAAAAGTTGCAAAAGAACTTAAAGAAAACACTCTACCAATATATAAATTACTAAAGCAAGAAAATGATCTTTTGAATAGTAAAATGAATGAGTTTCTTTCTGAAAAGCAATTAAAAAAATGGAAAAAATATAATAAAAACTTATTTCCAATTATTGAATAATATCCTTTAAAAACAAAACAAAAACCTCTCAAATTCTGAGAGGTTTTTGTTTTTAACTCCTATTTTATTTCAAAAAATTAAGTACTTAAAGTCCTAATTTATATTTAAGTATATTTACATATATTAATTATTAACTAAAAAATAGACTATGTATTCATTCTTACCCTTAATTATAATTATCGGAGCCTTCATTTTTGCAGTATTTTTTATGGTAAAACAGCAAACCGCTGCAATTATAGAACGTTTTGGTAAATTTCACAGTATCCGTCAATCTGGTTTACATTTTAAAATTCCTTTAGTAGATAGAGTATCTGGTAAATTAAGTTTAAAAATTCAGCAATTAGATGTTATTATAGAAACA
>CALHCK010000198.1 GCA_937936695.1 uncultured Polaribacter sp. | reverse complement strand
GTGTTATTTCATTAACATCGTCAAATAAAGCTGCAATGTATTTTTCTTTTGGATTGTTATAAATTTTTATAGGTGCATTGTGTGCTAAAATCTTATTGTTTTTTATTACAATTAATTGATCGGCAAAAGAAAGTGCATCGTTTTTGTCGTGGGTAGCTACAACACACGCAATGTTGTTATTTTTTAAATAAGCGAATAAATTTCTGCGTAAAGAATTTTTTTTAAAATTATCTATTTGTCCAAAGGGTTCGTCTAACAATAATAATTCGGGTTCTTTTGCCAAGGCTCTTGCAATGGCTACACGTTGTTTTTGTCCGCCACTTAAGTTTTTAACTTTAGTGTGTTCAAAAGCTTTCATTTCTATAACTTGTAAAAGCTCTTGTGTGCGTTGTTCGCTTTCTTCTGGATAAAAACGAGATAAGAATTTTTTAATGTTTTCGGATACAGATATGTAAGGCATTAGATCGAAATCTTGGGCTACATATTTAAAATTATCAAAGCCAGGTACTAAGTGAAATTCTGGTCCTAATATTTGTTGATTTTCCCAAAAAATGGTTCCTTTTTGTAGGTCTAATAAACCGTAAATGGCTTTTAAAAGTGTCGATTTTCCGCAACCACTTTCGCCCATAACGCAAAGGTGTTCGCCTTTTTTTAGGGTAAAGTTAAACTGATTTAAAATTAGTTTTTTTGGTGTATAACTAAAGGAAATGTTGTTTACTTTAAGCATTGTACAAACATAAGTTATCTATTTTATTTTTAGAAGCAAAAAGTTAGCAAGTATGCTTGCGTTAGTGATTGAACGGTGTGTTTGAGCTCTTTTTTGTTTTTTCAAAAAAAGCGAGTAGTGAAAGCACGACCCTTGTGGTAACGCCCAAAATTATTTTTTTAGTTTGTGTGGGAGTTCTGTAAAATTCATGTTAAATAGAGTAAAACTAAAAATGTCTGCAAATTGTTCTATGGTTTTTGCAACGGGTGTGCCTGCGCCGTGACCTGCATTGGTTTCTATTCTTATTAATGTTGGGTTTTTACCTGTTTGTTTGTCTTGTAGTTCTGCGGCAAATTTAAAGCTGTGTGCGGGTACAACTCTATCGTCATGATCTGCAGTGGTTATTAGTGTTGCAGGGTATGCTGTGTCTTTTTTTACGTTGTGTACGGGCGAATAGTTTTTTAGATATTTAAACATTTCTAAACTATCGTTTGCAGTACCGTAATCGTATGCCCAACCTGCACCAGCGGTAAAGGTGTGGTAGCGTAGCATGTCTAAAACGCCTACTGCAGGCAATGCTACTTTTGCTAGTGTTGGTTTTTGTGTTATTACTGCACCAACAAGTAAACCTCCGTTAGAGCCGCCTTTAAGGGCAAGGTAGTTAGATGAGGTGTAGTTGTTGTTTATTAAATATTCTGCTGCGGCAATAAAGTCGTTAAAAACGTTTTGTTTTTGTAGTTTGGTGCCTGCGTTGTGCCATTTTTTACCAAACTCTCCGCCACCACGTAAATTGGGTACTGCATAAACACCCCCCTGCTCCATCCAAACTGCATTTGTAATGCTAAATGTTGGGGTTAAGCTTACATTAAAGCCTCCATAACCGTATAGTATTGTTGGGTTTTTTCCGTTTAATTGAATGCCTTTTTTATGGGTAATTATCATGGGTATTTTTGTACCGTCTTTAGCGATGTAAAATACTTGTTTGCTTGTATAATTGTTATTATTAAAGTTAATTTTTGGTTGCCAGTATATTTTATACGTTCCGTTTTTTGGGTTGAATTTATATAAGGATGCTGGAGTATTGTAATTTGTGAAAGAAAAGTAAAGTTCTGTAGCTTTTGTTTTTCCGCTAAAACCACTAACGGTGCCTAAACCTGGTAATGTTATTTCTCTAATTAAATCTCCATTAAAATTGTATTGTAAAACTTTAGAAACTGCGTTTACCATGTAATTGGCAAAGAAATAATTTGCACCACTGGTTAATGTTAGCACATTTTCTGTTTCTGGTATACAGTTTACCCAATTTTCTGGAGTAGGATTTGCTGCATTTACAGTAACTACTTTTTTATTGGGTGCATTTAAATTGGTTACTAAATAGAGTTTGCTACCAATGTTTTTGGCTACATAAGTATCGCTATTTACAGTATTTATAATTGGGGTTATTGTAGCATTTTTAGCAGATAAATCTTTAATAAATAGTTTGTTACCAGAGGTAGATATAGCTGCTGTAATTACTAAATATGCATTGTCTTCTGTAACATAACCGCCTATGTATCTGTGTTTTTCTGCATCGGTTTTACCAAAAATTACCAAATCGTTTTTTTGTGATGTACCTAATTTGTGGTAATATAAAATGTGTTGATCTGTTTTTGCTGAAAGCTGACTACCGGTAGGTTTTGTGTAACTAGAGTAATAAAATCCTTCGTTTTTATACCAAGAAATTCCAGAGAATTTTACATCTACTAAAGTTGTTTCTATGGGTTGTTTGGTAGTGGTATTTATAATAATTATTTTTCTCCAATCAGAGCCTCCTTCTGAAATAGAATAGGCAGCTATTTTACCATTTTCTGAAAAGCTTAATGTACCCAAAGAGGTTGTACCGTCTTTAGAAAAGGTATTGGGGTCTAAAAATAGTTCTTCTACTGCGGTGTTATTGTGTTTTCTGTAAATTACGGCATGGTTTTGCAATCCGTTATTTTTAGAGAAATAAGTATAGTCTCCTTCTTTAGACGGACTTCCTATTTTCTCGTAATTCCATAATTCTGATAAACGAGATTTTAGCTGTGTTCTGTAGTTAATTTGGTTTAAGTAATTAAATGTTACGTTGTTTTGTGCTTTTACCCAAGCAGCTGTTTCAGGGCTTTTATCGTCTTCTAACCATCTGTAATTGTCTGTAATTTCTGTATTAAAATAAGTGTCTATTACAGGTATTTTTTTGGTTTTTGGATACATAAAAACGATTGCTTATTTGTTTTGTTAATAAGAGTCTAAAATAATAAACATTATTAACAAAAACAGCATGGTTTCTTTTTAAGGGATAACTTTAAGTTTTTTAATTTAAAATATGTTTAGTAACAGAACATTTATAGCTTTGTTTACTTATAGAATAGGAAGACTTGTTAGTATTAAATAAAATAATTTTTATTTTAACTAGGTATATTTAAAGTTTTTATAATGGGTTTTTTTAGTGTAAAAAGTTGTTTATTAGTTAGTTGTTTTTTTTAATTTCCTAAAAAAAATTACTTTAAAGTGTTTTGCTATTTATTGTAATATTATCAAATTAATAACGACTAGTAAAACGAGAGTTAGCTGCTTACTTAATAGCTGCTAATTTTATTTAATATTGAAGAAAAAAAATCAAAAAATAATTTTTGACAACGTCAAAGAAAAAACACAAAATGACAGAAAACTTAACAAAAGCAACTTTTTTAGAAAAGGTATTTAATTTTGAAAAAAATAAAGAGTGGAAATTTGAAGGTAAAAGACCTGCATTAATAGATTTTTACGCAGATTGGTGTGGACCATGTAAGGCTCTTGCTCCTGTTTTAGAGCAATTGTCTAATGAGTATGAAGGAAAAATAGATATTTATAAAATTGATACCGAAGCAGAACAAGAATTATCTGCTGCATTTGGTATTAGAAGCATACCTAGTATGTTATTTTGTCCTGCAGAGGGAGAGCCTCAAATGGCAAACGGTGCATTGCCAAAAGGAGATTTAGAAAGAATAATTTCTGAAGTTTTAAAAGTAGAGAAATAACATTTATTTTTTATAAAATTAAAATCCTGAGTTTTAACTCAGGATTTTTTT
>CALHCK010000197.1 GCA_937936695.1 uncultured Polaribacter sp. | reverse complement strand
GCTAAAAATTACTTTTACGATTTATTATATAGAATATACGGTACAGTACAGGATAGA
Source organism: uncultured Polaribacter sp. (assembly GCA_937936695.1). GTDB lineage: Bacteria > Bacteroidota > Bacteroidia > Flavobacteriales > Flavobacteriaceae > Polaribacter. The sequence continues at coordinate 15,879 of CALHCK010000197.1, read as the reverse complement.
AAATTTGGTCTCAAAACATATTTTTGGCTTCATTATTTATCTTAACATTTATCATGAAAGAAATTACAAAAAGTTTTAAATACGTAGATTATTTATGGGATGACGAAAAAGCAGCATCATTTGGTGATAACCAAGTTGATTTGTTTTTATATCGTTCTAATATATTAGGAGCTGATTTAAGAATTACCAACTATGGAGGTGGTAATACAAGTTGTAGAACTACAGAAAAAGACCCATTAACTAACGAAGAAGTTGAGGTAATGTGGATTAAAGGTTCTGGTGGAGATATCGGAACTTTAAATAGAGCTGGTATTGCTGGTATCTATACTAAAAGATTACGTGATTTAAAAAATGTATATGGAGGTTTAGAAGATGAGGATAGAATGGTAGGGTTATTTAACCACTGTATCTATGACTTAGATAGTAAAGCGCCTTCTATTGATACGCCTTTACATGGTTTATTGCCATTTGCGCACATAGATCACTTACATCCAGATGCTTTAATTGCTGTAGCTGCTGCAAAAGACAGTGAAAAAGTAACTAAAGAGATTTGGGGAGACACAATGGGATGGGTGCCATGGCAACGTCCAGGTTTTGATTTAGGTTTGCAAATAGAAAAATGTTTAGCAGATAACCCAGGAATTAGAGGTATTGTTTTAGGTTCTCATGGTTTATTTACTTGGGGAGATACTTCTTATGAGTGTTATGTAAATAGTTTAGAAGTAATTGAAATGGCTTCTGAATTTATTGCAAAGAAAATTGAAGAAAAAGGTAGTGTTTTTGGTGGTCAGAAAATTGAAAGTTTACCAAAAGAAGAGCGTTTAGAAAAAGCTGCTCAAATTATGCCTTTATTAAGAGGTTTATGTTCTTCTGAGAACAGAATGATTGGTCACTTCTCTGATACTGATGTAGTAATGGAGTATATTAATAGTAACGATTTAGAGCGTTTAGCTCCAATGGGAACTTCTTGTCCAGATCACTTCTTAAGAACAAAAATTCAGCCTTTAGTTTTAACATTAGATAAAAACGAAGATTTATCTGATGCTGATGCAATCTTAAAGAAATTAGAGCCTGCATTTGAAGCATATAGACAAGAATATGCAGATTACTACAATACTTGTAAAAAAGATAATAGTCCTGCAATTAGAGATGCAAACCCAGTAATTATTATTTATCCTGGAGTTGGTATGTTTAGTTTTGCAAAAAACAAACAAACAACAAGAGTTGCTAACGAGTTTTATATTAATGCTATTAATGTAATGCGTGGTGCAGAAGCTATTACTGAATATACTTCTTTACCAAGACAAGAAGCATTTGATATTGAGTACTGGTTATTAGAAGAGGCTAAGTTACAACGTATGCCAAAAGAGCAACCATTATCTCGTAAAGTAGCATTAGTTACTGGTGCTGGTGGTGGTATTGGTAAAGCAATTGCTGATAAATTAGCTGCAGAAGGAGCTAATGTTGTTTTAACTGATATTAACGAACAAAGTTTAATAGAAGCACACGCAACTTATAAAAGAGATGTATCTGCTTATGCTGTTTGTGATGTTACAAGTACAGAATCTATTGCATCTGCATTTAATAAAGCTTGTGTAGAGTTTGGTGGTGTAGATATTATTGTACACAGTGCCGGATTGGCAATTTCTAAGCCTTTATTAGAAACTACTGATAAAGATTGGAACATCTTACAAGGTATTTTAGTAAAAGGTCAGTTTGATTTAGCAAAACAATTCTCTGCAATTACGCGTAAGCAAGGTTTAGGAGGAGATTATATAGCTATTGCTAGTAAAAACGGATTAGTAGCTGGACCAAATAATGTAGCATATGGTACTGCAAAAGCAGCACAACAACACATGGTACGTTTATTAGCAGCAGAATTAGCTAAAGACAAAGTAAGAGTAAATACAGTAAATCCTGATGGAGTTATTGTTGGTAGTAAAATCTGGGAAGGAGCTTGGGCTGAAGGAAGAGCAAAAGCAAACGGAATTACTGTTGAAGAATTACCTGCTTTTTATGCAAAAAGAAACTTATTAAACGAAATCATTACTCCTAATGATATCGCAAACGGAGTATTCTCTTTAGTAGGAATCTTAGACAAATCTACTGGTAACATTATAAATGTAGATGGAGGTATGGCAAATGCTTTTGTAAGATAATACACAACAAAGTTTAGACTTTTTTTAAGTCTTTTAATAAAATTAGATACTTCCACAAGCATTTTTTATGCTTGTGGAGGTTTTATTTAATCTAGAATATAAAAAACATGAAAATAAATAAAGAGCAAATTTTAGACTCTAATAAAGCAGGTTTAGAAAATCATGCAGCAAGTTTTGATTTTTTAGCTAATAAATTAACAGCTCAAGGAAAAGATGTTAATGCTATTGTTTCTAAATTATCAGAATTTCAGGTTGCAATACCAAGTTGGGCTTTAGGAGCTGGTGGAACACGTTTTGGACGTTTTTCTTTTTATGGAGAACCTACTAACTTAGAGCAAAAAATAGAAGATGTTGGTATTTTACATAGTTTAACACAAACTGCAGGAGCTGTATCTTTACATATTCCATGGGATATTCCTTCTGATTATGCTGCTATCAAAGAAAAAGCAGATGCTTTAAATATTAAATTTGATGCTGTAAACTCTAACACGTTTCAAGATCAAAAAGACGCTGCAGAAACTTACAAGTATGGTTCTTTAAGTAATACAAGTAAAGCAGTAAGAGAGCAAGCTATTCAACATAACTTAGATGTTATTAAAATTGGAGATAAATTAGGATCTAAAGCGTTAACTGTATGGTTAGCAGATGGGTCTTCTTTTCCTGGTCAAAATAACTTCCAAACTGCATTTCAAAATACACAAGATAGTTTAATTGATATTTATAAAGGTTTACCAGACGATTGGAAAATGTTAGTAGAGTACAAGCCATATGAGCCAAACTTTTACAGCACAGTAATCCAAGATTGGGGAGCTTCTTTAATGTTAGCAAACGGATGTGGAGATAAAGCGTATACTTTAGTAGATTTAGGACACCATTTACCAAATTCTAATATAGAACAAATCGTTTCTATTTTACAATTAAAAGGTAAATTAGGTGGTTTCCACTTTAACGATAGTAAGTATGGTGATGATGATTTAACAGTAGGAAGTATCAAACCTTATGCGTTGTTTTTAATTTTCAACGAATTGGTATACGGTATGGAAAACAATCCTCAAAACCCAGATTTAGCGTGGATGATTGATGCAAGTCATAACATCAAAGATCCTTTAGAAGATTTAATTCAATCTTTAGAGGCTATTCAAGAAGCATATGCAAAAGCAATGTTAATTGATCAAGATGTTTTAAGAGCAGCACAGTTAGATAATGATGTTGTAAAGTGTCAAGAGATTTTACAAGAAGCTTACAGAACAGATGTTCGTCCTTTATTAGAAAAAGCAAGATTAAATGTAGGTGGTGTAATAAGCCCAATAAATGCATATAGAGCTTTAGATGTAAGAGGTCAGTTAATTAAAGAAAGAGGTAGAAATACTGTAGCAACAGGTCTATAAGAATTTAATATGAAACAAAAAGTAACCGCTGTTTTTGATATTGGTAAAACCAATAAAAAGTTTTTTTTATTCGATAAAGATTTTAAAGAAGTACACAAAGAGTATATTTCTTTTGATGAAATTAAAGACGAAGATGGTCATCCAACAGAAGATATTCATGCCCTTCATGCATGGTTGAAAGAAGTTTTTAATAGAATTCTAAAAGCCGAAAAATTTAATATAAAAGCTATTAACTTTTCTACTTATGGTGCTAGTTTTGTTCATTTAGATGATAATGGAGAGATTTTAACACCTTTGTATAACTATACAAAAGAAATAGAAAGCGAAGTAGCTGATAGGTTTTACAAAGAATACGGAAACGATTTAGAATTGGTAAGATCTAGTGGATCTACAAGATCACCAGGTTTATTAAATTCAGGGTTACAGTTATATTGGTTAAAGCATTATAAACCAGAAATATTTAGTAAAATTAAATATTCTCTTCACTTACCTCAGTACTTAAGTTATGTGTTTACAGGTATTCCTTTAAGTGAGTATACAAGTATTGGTTGTCATACTTCTTTATGGAATTATGAAACTAAAGATTACCAAGACTGGGTGTATAAAGAAGAGATTAATAAAATTTTGCCTCCAATTGTTTCAACAGAAACAAGTCTTAATATCAATTATAATGGTAAAAGAATTAAGATTGGTGTAGGTATTCACGATAGTTCATCAGCATTATTGCCATATGTAAGAAGTGTAAAAAAACCATTTGTACTTGTATCTACAGGTACTTGGAGTATTGCATTAAATCCGTTTACAGATACACCACTTACAGTAGATGATGTAAATGCAGATTGTCTTAATTATATGCGTATTAATGGTAAGCCTGTAAAATCAGCTAGATTGTTTTTAGGAAATGAATATAAAATTCAGGTTGAAAAACTAGCTGATAAGTTTGGAGTAGATAAAGACTACCATAAAAGTGTAGAATTTGACTACGAGGTTTACAGTGAAATTATAGCAGATTTTAAACATTCTTTTAAGTGGGAATCTTTTGAGCATCCAAATATGCCGAAAACTACATCTTATTCTTATAATAATTTTGATCATGCATATCATCATTTAATGATAGAATTGGCGCAATTACAAGTAGAGAATATTAAAAGAATATCTAAAACGCAAGATATTGATAGATTGTATGTAGATGGAGGTTTTACAGATAATGATTTATATATAAAATTATTATCTCATTACTTAAGAGGTATGAAACTTAGAACAACTAAAGCTTCTTTAGGTTCTGCGTTAGGTGCTGCTATAGCAATATCTGATACTAAATTAAATTCGAAATTCTTAAGAAAGAATTACGCACTTAAAAAACACGTTCCGTTTATTGTTGGTAGCTAACTAACTTTAAAGAACGTTTTTAAATAATAAAATTCAAGAGTGGCTGTGTCATTCTTGAATTTTTTTCGTTATTTTTGTTAACTAATCAAAGTTGTATTAGAAATTAGTACAGAAATTATCTCAAAAAAATATAGAATGCCTATTAAAATTGATACTAGATATCCTTCAATCGACGATTTAAGAGCAAAAGCTCAAAAAAAAATACCAAAATTTGCATTTGAATATTTAGATGGAGGATGTAATGAAGATGTAAATCTACACAGAAACACTTCAGAATTAAGAGAAGTACAATTAGAACCAAATTATTTAAGAAGTCATGGAGGTTCATCTACCAAAACAAAATTGTTTGGTATAGAATATGATGCCCCTTTTGGTATTTCACCTGTAGGATTACAAGGTTTAATGTGGCCTAATTCTCCTGAAATATTAGCAAAAGCTGCTTTTGAACACAATATTCCTTTTATTTTAAGTACTGTAACTACAACAAGTATAGAAAGAGCTGCAGAATTAACTGAAGGTAAAGCTTGGTTTCAATTATATCATCCAGCTGAAGATAGATTAAGAGATGATATTATTAAAAGAGCAGAAGCTGCAGAGTGTCCTGTTTTAGTAATTCTTTGTGATGTACCAACTTTTGGTTTTAGACCAAGAGATATTAGAAATGGTTTGGCTATGCCACCAAAAATGAATTTATCAAATATTTTACAAGGTTTTACGCATCCTCATTGGAGTTTACAAACTTTAAAACATGGTATTCCTAATTTTGCTACTTTAAAACCATATATGCCTAAAAATTTAGATTTAAAACAATTAGGTAAATTTATGGATCAAACATTTTCTGGTCGTTTAAATGAAGAAAAAATAAAACCAATTCGCGATATGTGGAAAGGTAAGATAGTACTTAAAGGTGTAGCTTCTCATTATGATGCAGAACAAGCTATTCGTTTAGGGTTAGATGGGATTATTGTTTCTAATCATGGAGGAAGACAATTAGATGCAGGAGAATCTACGATTAAACCTTTAGCTTCAATTGCTGAAAAATATGGAGATCAGATTGAAGTAATGATGGATAGTGGAATTAGATCGGGTCCTGATGTAGCTAGAGCATTAGCTTCTGGAGCAAAATTTACCTTTATGGGACGTTCTTTTATGTATGGAGTTTCTGCTTTAGGTAAAAATGGTGGTAATCATACTATATCTTTACTAAAAACAGAATTACAACAAGTAATGGAACAAATATGCTGCGAAAAAGTAGAGGATTTTCCAGATCACTTAATAAAGTAATTTCTTTTTAAAAATTATAAAATAAAACTCAGCTAAATTTTAGCTGAGTTTTTTTATGCAAAGTATTTTTACAAGAACCATATAGTACAGGATAGAAGACTGACTCTAAAAATATATTTTCGGAAGTCTAATCAAGAATAAAGTAATTTATAACATAAAACTAATTATTAATTAAGATATGAGCGATACAGCAGTAGAAGTTGAAGAAGTTGGTGGAGAGTTTGAAAGAACCCCCGTACCAAAATCAAAATTAAAAGGATGGAAGTCTTTTTTAGGAATGTATGCAGGAGAACATGCAGCTGGTACTGAATTTATGATTGGTCCTTTGTTTTTAGCAGCAGGAGCAAGTTTAAAAGATTTAATATTTGGATTATTAATTGGTAATATTTTAGCTATTTTAACTTGGAGATATTTAGTAGCTCCTATAGCTGTAGCAAGTAAGTTAACTTTATATTATCAACTAGAAAAAATTGCAGGAAAACACTTAGTAAAAGTGTATAATGTAGTAAACGGAGTTCTTTTTTGTTTTTTAGCAGGAGCAATGATTACAGTTTCGGCCAGTGCAGTAGGGATTCCTTTTAATGTAAATTTTACGGTACCTGAAAATATATTTGGTTTAAGTAGTCCTGCCTTTTCTATGATTGTAATTATAGTAGGTTTGGTTATGACTGTTGTTGCAGCAGCTGGTTATAACACAGTTTCTAAGTTTGCTAATATTGCAGCACCTTGGATGATTGTTGTGTTTGCGGCATGTGGATTATCTGCTTTAACTCAAATGGAAATTACTTCTTGGGATGGTTTATTAGCAGAATGGGATAAAGGAGTTAATGTTGTACAAGCTGCAAATGGTAAAGTAGATTTTGGGTTCTGGAAAATAGTTGTTTTTTCTTGGTTATGTAACGCAGCAATGCACTTTGGAATGGCAGATTTAACTATTATGCGTTTTGCTAAAGATGCTCGTGCAGGATGGGGACCTTCTATAGGGATGTTTTTAGGACATTATATGGCATGGATATGTGCTTCTTTTATGTTAGCAGCTCAAATTAAATTAACAGGAGATATTACTGCAAACCCAGGAGCTATGGCATGGAGTGCTGTAGGTTGGACAGGTATTATTTGTGTAATAGTAGCTGGTTGGACAACTGCAAACCCTACTATTTATAGAGCGGGTCTTGCTTTTCAAAGTTTATTTCCATCAAATGCAAAAACTTATTCAGGAGTAATTTTAGCGGGTTTAATAGCTACAGCAGCAGGAGTTTTTCCTGCTTTGTCGGGCGAGTTACTTGGTTTTGTTGGTTTTTATGGTGCTATCTTAGGACCTATGGGAGGAGTTATTTTTGTAAATCATTATTTAGCAAAAAAGATGAACTTTACCCAAAATTATGCAGATGAAGCTCAAACAGGTTTTAACGTAGCTGTTTTATTGGCTTGGGTAATTCCTGTAATTTTAGCATTGTATTTTATATTTGCACAAGGTTTATTCCCTGCTTATGCAGTTATACCTGCTTGGATTGGTTCTAGTGTATTGTATGTAATAATTATGAAATCTAAAAAATCTTAAATTATGAAAATATTAAAATTAATTAGTGGAATATCAATAGGTGTTTTAATATTATTAGTAAGTATACTTTCATTTACAGGTGCATTAAAATTAGCTAGTATAAATACAATTATGTTAGTAGGAACCTTGTTATGGTTTGCTGTAACTCCTTTTTGGATGAAAGAAGAATAATATTAATAAGTAGTGATTATTTATTTCTGTACTTGTTTTGTTATTTAATAAGTAACTTTAATACAAGATTAAAATTTTAATAAAAAATCCTGAAAAATCATAAACATTAGTTTATGATTTTTCTTCATTATTGATAAATGATACAAGAAGGTTTAACCTGATAGTACAGGATAGAAAATTAATAAAACTAGCATTCATTTGCCAAATTACAAGCCGTTATAAAAACAACAACATCAATGAAAATAAAAGCAAAATACTTTTTGTTTTTTTTAACTTTATCAGCTTTATTCTTAGTTTCTTGTGGAAATAAAGAACAAGCAAAAAAGAAAGAAGATAAAATTTTATCAGAAGGAAATAGAGTAAAATTTAATTTTAATCCAGGTTGGAAATTTATAAAACAAAATCCTGCAAACGCAGAAAAGTTTGATTTTAATGATGAATCTTGGAGTGATATAAGTTGTCCTCATACATTTAATGATGTTGATACTTTTGACGATTTAAGTCATGGACATCATGATGGAGAAGATAAGCAATGGAGAGGAACAGTTTGGTATCGTAAGCACTTTAAATTAGATAAAGACTCATCAAATAAAAAAGTATACATAGAATTTGAATCTGTAAGACAAATAGCAGATATTTATGTAAATGGTACGCATGTAGGACAAAACCAAACGGGTTTTATACCTTTTGGATATGATATTACTTCTTTTTTAAATTTTGGAGAAAAAGACAATGTTATTGCTGTAAAAGTTAATAATGATAGAGGAGATCATTTTAGAAAAAATGATCCTTTAGTTTGGAATCATGAGCATTGGCATCCAGTACATGGTGGTATCTACAGAAATGTATTTTTACACACAATGGATCCTTTACACATAACATTGCCTCTATATGATAATTTAAAAACGGTTGGTACTTACGTTTATGCAGAGAATATTTCTGCAGAAAATGCAGATGTAACTATTAAAGCAGAAGTTTTTAATGAGTATAAAGAGCCGAAAGATGTAGAGTTTATTGCTCAAATTATTGATAAGGAAGGGAAAGTTGTTGCTTCATCAACTGCAAATCATCAATTAAAAGCAGGAGAAAAATTTACTTTTGATACTACAACAAAAATTGTAAATCCAAATCGCTGGTACACTAGAGATCCGTACATGTATAAAGTTTTAACGTTCTTAAAAGAAGGAAAAACAATTATAGATAAGTCAGAATCTCCTTTAGGAGTTAGAAGTTTTGATTTTAATAAAGATACTGGTTTTCATAATAACGGAGAATATGCCAAATTACATGGTTGGGGACAAAAACCTACCAATGCTTGGGCTGGTTTAGGTGCTGCATTACCAGATTGGTTAAGAGAGTATACTTTTGAATTAATGGATGAAGCAGGAGGTAATTTTATTCGTTGGGGACATTGTGCTGGTTCACCGGCAGAAGTTGCTATGGGAGATAAATATGGTTTTGTAACATTAATGCCAGGAGTTAGTGGAGAGTCTGAAGATTTTGGAGAAACTTGGGATATTCGTATTGCTGCTTTTAGAGATATGATTGTTTATTATAAAAACCACCCATCTATTTTTATTTGGGAAGGAGGAAACTGGGCAGAATCTGAGGGTCATTACAAACAGATTTTAGAAGTTATCAATGAATTTGATCCTAAAGGAAAACGTTTAATGGGTAACCGAAGAGCTGACGTTAAAAACGATTCTGAAGGATATGTTTCTATAGAAATAGGAACAGAAGGTTGGGAACGTGAGTATCCTAATTTACCGGTAGTAGAAAGTGAATATAATAGAGAAGAAGCTCCAAGACGTATTTGGGATAAATTTTCTCCTGATGATAATTTTTACAGTCATAAAAATTTAAATAAAAATACCTATAAATTAAGTTCAGAAGAATTTGCAGTTCGTCAAGTAGATCATTGGTGGAATAAAATGGGTAAAAAACCTTACCATGTAGGTGGTGCTAACTGGGTGTTTACAGACGGTACACATGGTGGTCGTTGTCCTACAGAAGTAACCAGAGCAAGTGGAGAGGTAGATGCGGTACGATTGCCTAAAGAAGCTTTTTATACCACAAAAGCAATGTGGAGGCCAGAAGCACAAATACATGTTGTTGGTCATTGGAATTATAAAGAAGGTACTAAAAAAGAAATATTTGTAGTATCTAATACACAGAAAGTAAAACTTTATGTGAATAATAAATTAATAGGTACAGACAGTAAAGCTAAAAATGGGTATGTTTTTTCTTTTAAAGATGTAGCTTGGGAAGCAGGAGAAATAAAAGTTGAAGGTTACTTAGATGATAAATTAGTTGTTACACAAATAAAGAAAACAGTTGGAGAACCAAAAGCTATTAAATTAACACCAATTACAGGTTTAAATGGATGGTTAGCTGATGGATCTGATATAGCACTTTTAGATTTTGAAGTTGTTGATAAAGACGGTAATAGATGTCCTTTAGATGCTGCAAGAGTAGATTTTACTATTTCTGGACCAGCAGTTTGGAGAGGTGGTTATAATAGTGGTAAAGCAAATACTACAAATAATTTGTATTTAGATACCGAAGCAGGTATAAACAGGGTAGCAATTAGATCTTTATTAAAAGCAGGAGAAGTAACTATTACTGCTACTAGAAAAGGATTAAAACCGGTAACTATTGTTTTAAATTCTAAAGCAATAGAATTTTCTAACGGTTTGTCCAAATCAATGCCGCAATTATATAAAAATAATAATGTAGTTAAAGAGCCAATGCCTGTTCATGTACCAGCAATGCCAGCTTATGTACCAGGTATAAAAAACAGAAGTAAATTATTTACTAAGTTTAGTTATACCGGAGATGGTAAAGCAGTTTTAAGAACAAATATGCATTGGGGTAAAAAAGCATATACAGATTTAGAATACAACTATACAGTATTACCTAAGTTTTTAAATCAATGTGAATACATTAGAACACCAAATTCTGATAAGAAGTATTGGGCAAGAGATCAGTTACAATTTATAGCTGGTGTAGATATGGATATTTATGTTTTACATGATGATACTGTAGAAAGACCTGAGTTTTTATTAGCAGATTATAAAGATACAGGCGATAATGTAAAAGTTGTTGGAGCTGTAATGTCTGTATTTCATAGATTTGCAAAAGCAGGAGAAAGTATTATTATGGCAGGTAATACAGATAAAGAAGCACCAGAAGAATGCAGAATGTATACTGTAATGGCTAAAAAGCGTAAATAAGTTTAAAACCTTGTTTGTAGTATATAAAAAGGTTGGTAATTAATTTATAATCTTGAGTTTTTTTTAAGATAACATAGTTTAAAATTAATTATTTTAGAGGCCTTAAAAAAAGTGACTGATGTTACATCATCAAAAAAAATAATAAAAAAGATTAAATAAAAGTACTGTTAATGAATTACTATTTAGGAATAGATATTGGAAGTTCTTCTATAAAAGCTGCTTTAGTAGAAATAAAATCTGGTAAAAGTTTAGGTGTTGTACAAGAGCCTAAAGAAGAAATGGGAATGTTTGCTCAAAAGAATGGTTGGGCAGAACAGAAACCAAATGATTGGTGGAAGCATATTTGCAATGCTATTAAAAGCCTAAAAAAACAATATAACGTTAGTAGAACTCAAATTAAAGGTATTGGTATTTCTTACCAAATGCATGGTTTGGTTTTAGTAGATAAAGAAGGTAACCCTTTACGTAAAAGTATCATTTGGTGCGATAGTAGAGCAGTTGCAATTGGAAACAGTGCTTTTAGTGAAATAGGAGAAGATAAATGTTCTGAAGAATTATTAAACTCTCCAGCCAATTTTACAGCATCAAAATTAAAATGGGTACAAGAAAATGAACCCGAGGTTTATAATAAGATTTATAAGTTTATGCTTCCAGGAGACTATATAGCTTATAAGTTTTCTAATAAAATAAATACTACTATTTCAGGATTGTCTGAAGGTATTTTCTGGAATTTTAAAGATGATAATATTGCAGATTTTCTTTTAGACCATTATGGAATTGATCCTTCTTTAGTTCCTGATATTGTAGATACATTTGGTATTCAATCTACAGTAGATAAAAAAGGAGAAGAAGAAAGTACTTTAGCAGAAGGTACTCCTATTTATTACAGAGCAGGAGATCAACCAAACAACGCTTTGTCTTTAAATGTGTTTAACCCAGGAGAAGTTGCGGCAACCGGAGGTACATCTGGAGTTGTATATGCGGTTACAGATAGTTTATCTGCAAAAGAAAGCTCTAGAGTAAACAATTTTGCACACGTTAATTATACAAAAGGAGATGCTGTTAGAATAGGTAAATTATTATGTATTAACGGAGCAGGTATTCAGTACCGTTGGTTATTAAACAATTTAGCAGTAGCTTCTTATGAAGAAATGAACAATTTAGCATCAGAAGTTTCTGTAGGTTCAGATGGTGTATGTTTAATTCCGTTTGGTAACGGAGCAGAACGTATGCTAAATAACAAAGAAATTGGTACCAGAATTGTAAACATGAACTTAAACAATCACCATAAAGGACACATGTGTAGAGCTGCCCTAGAAGGTATTGCGTTCTCTTTTGTTTATGGAATGGAAATTATGAAGTCTGACGGTATTAAACCAAGCGTAATTAGAGCTGGTAACGATAACTTATTTCGATCAGAAATTTTTGCAAACACAGTAGCAACTTTAATAGAGCAAGAAATAGAAATTTATAATACCACTGGAGCAATTGGTGCTGCAAGAGCTGCAGATTTACATAAAGGAGATTATGAATCTTTTGGAAAAGCAATTATGGACAATGATCATGTAATGACATTTATGCCTTTTAAAGATAAAGAACCATATATAAAAGCATACAATAACTGGAAAAAAGAGTTAGAATTAATATTAAATAAATAAAATAAGGGCGTTCCCAAAGGTCGGGCTTTACACTGTATCTTTTTTCATACTTCAAAAAGGATGCCGTTTCAATCCCTAACGCAAAAAATAATACACACAAAATAATATAGTAATGGCAAATAAAGAATACTTTAAAGGAATCAACAAAATTCAATTCGAAGGAAAAGAATCAGACAACCCACTAGCGTTTAAATATTATAACCCAGAGCAAGTTGTTGCAGGTAAAACCATGAAAGAATGGTTTAAATTTTCAATTGCATACTGGCATACTTTCTGTGGTCAAGGTTCAGATCCATTTGGTCCTGGTACACAAAGTTTTGCATGGGATCAAGCAGCAGACCCTATTCAAGCAGCAAAAGACAAGGCAGATGCAGCTTTTGAATTTATTAACAAAATAGGATTTGATTACTATTGTTTTCATGATTACGATTTAGTACAAGAAGGAGCAACTTTTGCAGAGTCTGAGCAAAGATTAGAAGCTATTACAGATTATTTAAAAGGTAAGCAAGCCGAAAGTGGTGTAAAATTATTATGGGGAACAGCAAACTGTTTTTCTAACCCACGTTACATGAACGGAGCTTCTACAAATCCTGATTTTAATGTGTTAGCAAGAGCAGGAGGGCAAGTAAAATTAGCTTTAGATGCTACTATTAAATTAGGAGGAGAAAACTACGTATTCTGGGGAGGTAGAGAAGGTTACATGTCTTTATTAAACACAGATATGGGAAGAGAATTAGACCACATGGGACAATTCTTAACTATGGCAAGAGATTATGCAAGAGCACAAGGTTTTAAAGGAACTTTCTTTATTGAGCCTAAACCAATGGAGCCTATGAAGCATCAATATGATTTTGATTCTGCTACAGCTATTGGATTCTTAAAAGAATACGGTTTAGAGAATGATTTTAAAATGAATATAGAGGTAAATCATGCAACTTTAGCACAACATACAATGCAACATGAAATGGCTGTTGCAGCAAAAGCTGGTATGTTAGGTAGTATAGATGCTAACCGTGGAGATTACCAAAATGGTTGGGATACAGATCAGTTTCCAAACAACATTCAAGAAACTACAGAAGCAATGTTAGTATTCTTAGAAGCTGGTGGTTTACAAGGAGGTGGTGTTAATTTTGATGCTAAAATCAGAAGAAACTCTACAGATTTAGAAGATGTATTCTTAGCACATATTGGTGGAGCAGATACGTTTGCTAGAGCATTAATTACTGCAGATAAAATTATTTCTTCATCTTCTTATAATGCTTTAAGAGAAAAAAGATATAGTTCTTTTGATGCTGGTAAAGGAAAAGATTTTGAAGCAGGTAAATTAGAACTTTCTGATTTGTACAAAATTGCTCAAGATAACGGAGAATTAACCTTACAAAGTGGTAAACAAGAGTTATTTGAAAACATAATTAACCAATACATATAATATTTAGGTATTATTATGTAATATGAGTACAAAAAAGAGTGAATTATTCGAATTTAACGAATGATTCACTCTTTTTTTATTAAATCTAAATTCTAACTACTATATTAGTAGCTAATAACAAACTTAAATTAAACATAAACTATGGGGATCATTTCATTTATAGGATTTACATTATTAGTTGCGGTAATTGCTTACTTAGCAACTCGAAATACAAACGAAAACACATCGGATGGTTATTTTTTAGGAGGAAGAAGTCTAACAGCTACTGTAATTGCAGGTTCTTTACTTTTAACAAATCTATCTACAGAACAAATTGTAGGGCTTAACGGAGATGCTTATAGAGATGGTATTTTGGTAATGGCTTGGGAAACACTAGCAGCTATCGCTATGGTAATAACAGCTGTGTTTTTATTACCAAGATATTTAAAAGGAGGTATATCTACCATTCCTACATTTTTAGAAAGAAGATTTGATACTACAACAAAAGCATTAACATCAGGATTGTTTCTTACAGGTTATGCTGTTGTATTATTACCAATGGTATTATTTACAGGATCTAAAGCTATTAGTGGTATGTTTGGGATTCCTGAAATGTTAGGAGTAAGCGATTGGACTGCCGTTTGGATATGCGTTTGGGGTATAGGTATTATAGGATCTATTTATGCAATTTTTGGAGGTTTAAAAGCGGTAGCAGTTTCAGATACTATTAATGCAGTAGGTTTATTAATTGGTGGTCTTTTAATTCCTGTTTTTGGTTTAATGTCTATTAGTGATGATGGTAGCCTTGTAGGAGGTTTAACTAAATTATCTACAGAGCACCCAGAAAAATTAAACGCAATAGGAGGTCCAGATTCATCGATACCTTTTGCAACAATTTTTACAGGTATGATGTTGGTACAATTATTCTATTGGGGTAGTAACCAACAAATTATTCAAAGAGCGCTAGGAGCAAAAAATTTAGCCGAAGGTCAAAAAGGTTTAACAATTGCAGCTTTTATTAAAATATTAGGACCAATTATTGTAGTATTACCAGGTATTATTGCTTTTCACAAATATGGGGCAAACATGCATACAAGTGATGTATATCCTACATTAGTAGCAGATGTATTACCAGATGTTTGGATAGGATTTTTTGCGGCAGTATTATTTGGAGCAATCTTAAGTTCTTTTAATTCAGCTTTAAATAGCTGTGTAACTTTATATGGTGTAGATATTTATAAGCAATTTATAGATAAAGAAGCAACAGACGAAGTTGTTGTTAAAAAAGGGAAACGTTTTGGAGTTATTTTAGCTTTCTTTTCTATGATTATTGCTCCCTTTTTAATTTTTGCAGATAGTATTTTTGGGTACTTGCAAACTGTTAACGGTGCTTATAGTGTGCCAATTTTAACGGTAATCATAATTGGAATTTTAACAAAGAGAGTACCAGCAATAGCGGCAAAAGTAGGAATTATTTTTGCGTTCT
Organism: uncultured Polaribacter sp.; assembly: GCA_937936695.1. Taxonomy (GTDB): domain Bacteria; phylum Bacteroidota; class Bacteroidia; order Flavobacteriales; family Flavobacteriaceae; genus Polaribacter. The sequence continues at coordinate 142 of CALHCK010000197.1, read as the reverse complement.
CTATTTACGTATTATACATTGTTTTAGCAAATGGTTTTGGTGTAATAGATTTACATATGTTACATATGCAAGCAATTACATGTGTGTTAACAGTTATTATTATGATGGTTATAACTAAACTAAAACCAAGAGAAACAGATTA
>CALHCK010000196.1 GCA_937936695.1 uncultured Polaribacter sp. | reverse complement strand
ATTATTGTTTTTTTATTATTTTCTTTAAATTTATATAAATTAAGGCAAAAGAATTTACATTTAAAAATATCTCAGAATCAATTAATTCAAAATCAAAAAATAGATAAAATAAGATCTGATTCTCAAATTAGAGTATTAAATGCAACAATAGATGGTAAAGAATCTGAAAGAAAACAAATAGCCGAAACATTACACGATAGTGTTAGTGCTCTTTTATCTTCAGCTAATTTACATTTGCAAGCAGCTAGAGGACAGTTTAATGGAAATGCACCTGTAGAAATAGATAAAACTCAGTCTATTATAACAGAAGCTTCTCAAAAAATTAGAGATCTTTCGCATACATTGGTTTCATCAGTATTATTAAAATTTGGTTTAAAGTTTGCAATTAATGACATTGCCGAAAAGTATTCAAACTCAAGTATAGAGATTAAAACTGAAATTAAAAACACAAGAAGATATCATCAAAGTTTTGAAATTAAAACCTACAATATCATTCAAGAGTTTGTAAATAACATTTTAAAACACAGTAAAGCTAGTGTTGCTGTTATTATTATAGAAGAATTAAATGAGATGCTATATATAGAAATTACAGATGATGGTATAGGTTTTGATAAAACAAAAATTACCAATAAAGATGGTTTGGGTATCAATCAGGTTGAGGCAAGAATACAAATGATGAAAGGAGATTTTTTTATAGATTCTCTTAAAAATAAAGGAACATTAATTAGAGTAACCTTACCTATTTTAGAAAAAGAAGTACCTAACCTCGTGTAGAAAGTTCTATTATCTCAAGATTTTTAATTTCTTTTTTATCTATTGTAAAACGTAACATGGTTCTTATTTTATGAAAACCATGATTGCCAGCAGCTCCAGGGTTTAAATGTAATAGATTAAGTTTTTTATCGTATTGCACTTTTAAAATATGAGAGTGCCCCGAAATAAAAATTTTAGGAGGATTGTGTTTTATTTCGTCTTTAATTCTTTTGTAATATTTATTAGGATAACCACCAATATGTGTTATCCATACAGAAACCTCTTCAATTGTAAATTTAGCATCTAAAGGAAATTCTGCTCTAGCATCTTTATCATCAATATTTCCAAAAACGGCACGCAACGGTTTTAGTTTTTTAATAGTATCCGTTACATGTAAATCTCCAATATCTCCTGCGTGCCAAACTTCATCTGCTTGCTTAACAAATTTTAATATTTGCTCATCAATAAAGCTATGGGTGTCAGATAATAGAAGAATCTTCTTCATAAGATAAAATTGTAAGAAAAGTTTAACGCCTGTTGTAGCATCAAATGTAACCATAACAAAATAAATTCCGTAATTTTGGTAACTTCAAAAAACATAATTTCTTGAGATATTTTATAGAACTTTCTTACAACGGAAAAAATTACCACGGGTGGCAAATTCAGCCAGATGTAATTTCTGTACAAGAAAAATTGAATATTGCTGTAAGTACTATTTTACAGCAAAAAATAGAAGTTGTAGGAGCAGGTAGAACTGATACAGGTGTGCATGCATCTCAAATGTATGCTCATTTTGATGTTGACAAAGAGTTACAAGGAGATATTCCGCATAAATTAAATTCGCTTTTGCCCTCAGATATTGTAGTGTATCGTGTTTTTTTAGTTGATAATGAACAACATGCAAGGTTTAATGCCGTTAGTAGAAGTTATGAATATAAAATATGGTTAGGCAGAAATCCTTTTTTACTAGATTTCTCTTGGCAAATTCATTCACAAAAATTAAATATTGATTTAATGAATGATGCTGCTAAATTATTATTAGCATACACAGATTTTCAAACTTTTTCTAAAGTTAAAACAGACGTGTATACTTATAATTGTGATGTTACAGAAGCTTTATGGAAACAAAGTGGTAACGAACTAACTTTTTGTATAACTGCAAATCGTTTTTTACGAAACATGGTAAGAGCTATTGTAGGTACGTTGGTAGATGTAGGTTTAGAAAAAATAACAAAAGAAGATTTTAAAAATATAATAGAAAGTAAAAATAGAGGTAACGCAGGATTATCGGTACCTGCAAAAGGATTATTTTTAACAAACATAAAATATTAAATTTTGGCAGACAAAACAGGAAAAACATTTGATTTACAAATTTTTTTAAGACTAATGTCTTTTGCAAAGCGCTATAAATTAAACTTTTTTATAGCTGCTTTTTCTACTGTTTTACTTGCTGTTGTATCTCTTTTAAATCCTTATTTAATAAAAGAAACTGTAGATAAATATATTACAGAAAAAGACAACGAAGGTCTTGTTAATAATATATTACTAATGTGTGTTATAATAATTGTAGAAGTTTTATTACGCTTTACTTTTATTTATTTTGCTAATTGGGTAGGGCAACATATTATTAGAGACATAAGAGCTAAAGTTTTTAGACATATTTTACAATTTAAGATGTCTTATTTTGATACAAATTCTGTTGGTAAATTGGTAACAAGAGTAGTATCTGACATAGAAACCATTGCTGCTTTTTTTAGTACTGGTGTTTTTACTATTGTTAGTGATGTTTTACAAATGTTTGCTATTACTGCCTTAATGTTTTATTTTAATTGGAGACTTGCTTTTATTGCATTAGCTGTTTTACCTATTTTAATTTATGCCACAAAAGTTTTTCAAAAAGCTATTAAAGCTACGTTTCAAGAAGTTAGAAATCAGGTAGCTAATTTAAATGGTTTTGTACAAGAAAGAGTAACAGGTATGAAAATTGTACAGCTTTTTAATAGAGAAAAAATAGAATATAAAAACTTTATGGATATTAACAATAAACATAAAGAAGCTTATATAAAAACAATTTGGTATTTCTCTATCTTTTTTCCGATTGCAGAAATTTTATCTTCTATAGGTATTGGTTTAATTGTTTGGTTTGGTAGCAAGCAAATTATAGGAGGAGCTGTGCCTGGACCTGGAACCGTTATGGCATTTGTACAGATGGCACAAATGTTATTTAGACCATTAAGACAGATTGCTGATAAATTTAATCAGTTACAAATGGGAATTGTTTCTGGAGAACGTGTTTTTAAAGTAATTGATACAGATAGTAGTATTGTTAAAAACGGAACTATTAAAGCAGAAAAATTAGAAGGAACTATTTCTTTTAAAAATGTGAAGTTTAGTTATGTAAAAGGAGAACAAGTTTTAAAAGGTATTTCTTTAGAGGTTAAAAGTGGACAAACTATTGCTATTGTTGGTGCTACAGGAGCAGGAAAATCGACAATAATTAATTTAATTAATAGGTTTTATGAAATTGATAGCGGTACTATTTCTGTAGATAATGTAGAAGTAAAAGCGTATACTTTAGAAAGTCTAAGAAGTCAAATTGCAGTTGTTTTACAAGACGTTTTTCTATTTTCTGATTCTATTTTAAATAATATTACTTTAAAAGACAAAAATATTAGTTTAGAGGAAGTAAAAAAAGCGGCAAAACAAATTGGTATTCATGATTTTATTATGACACTTCCTGGAAATTATCAATATAACGTAAAAGAAAGAGGCGCAATGTTATCGTCTGGACAAAGACAATTAATTGCTTTTTTAAGAGCTTATGTTAGTAAGCCTAGTATTTTAATATTAGATGAGGCAACGTCTTCTGTAGATTCTTATGCAGAACAAATGATACAGTATGCTACAGAAAAGATAACAAAAGGTAGAACATCTATTGTTATTGCTCATAGATTAGCAACTATTAAACAAGCAGATAAAATTATTGTTATGGATAATGGTTTTATTGTTGAAGAAGGAAACCATAATGAACTTTTAAGTAAGGAAAATGGTTTTTACAAAAATTTATACGATAAACAATTTAGTTTAGAAAAGGCTTCTTAAAAAAAAATATGTTAATATCAATTTTTTAAATTACTTTTGTTAAAGAAATCTAAAAAAAACAAAAAGATGAAAAAAATCGTATTACCTATGTTGGTTGCTGGTGCTTTATTAGCAACTTCTTGTAAAGAAGCTAAAAAAGAAGCAACTGATTTAAAAAATGCAACTGTAGAAACTACTAAAGCAGCAGCTGAAGGAGCAAAAGATGCGGCAGGACATGCTGTAGATGGTGTTAAAGATGCAGCTGGTAATGTTATTGATGGAGCAAAAGATGCTGCAGGTAATGTTGTAGAAGGTGCTAAAGATGCAGCTGGTAACGTTATTGACGGAGCTAAAGACGCAGCAAAAGAAATGACAGATAAAGCTTCTGATATGGCAAACTCTGCATTATCTGGTGTAAATATTCCTGTACTATCTAATAGAGCAGTAACAGAAAATTTAACAGCTTATGCTGCTAATGCAAAAGAACTTATTGCTGCTAAAGGAAATGTAATAAAAACTACAAAATTAGCTAAAAAAGGAGCTGAGTTATTAGAAGAAGGAAAAAAATTATCTTCTAAATTAAAGCCAGCGGAATTAACAAAATACAAAAGTGCTTTGTCTGCAATACAATCTAAAATTGCAGGAGCTACTAAGTAAATTACAGCTACTACAAATAAAAAAGGTTTTCATATAAAATGGGAACCTTTTTTTATGTGTAAAACTATTACAACAAGTCTTTTCTAACTTTTTGGTTTAATTCATTAAAATCTGTATAAAGCTCAAATCCACCATCTTTTATGTAAGAAATTTCTCCTGTTTCTTCAGATACTAATATGCAAACAGCATCTGTTTTTTCTGTTACTCCAATGGCTGCTCTGTGTCTTAAACCAAATCTAGAAGGTATTTTAGTGCTATCTGAAATAGGAAGTATAACACGTGTTGCTATAATAAAATTGTCTCTAATAATTAAAGCACCATCGTGTAACGGGCTGTTTTTGTAAAAGATGCTTTCTAAAATAGCTTCGTTTACTTGGGCATTCATAATATCTCCACTATCTATTAAAAAATCTAAAGAGTTTGTACGTTCTATAACAATTAAGGCACCTGTTTTTGTTTTTGCCATATTTTTACAGGCATCTAAAATAACATCTGAATTTACGTCTGAATTAATATCTTTTTGTAAAAAATTTAATTGATTAAAAAAACGCCTGTTATTTGTAAAACTAGTGGTACCAATCATTAACAAAAACTTACGTATTTCTTGCTGAAACACAATGATTAGGGCAATTACACCACCTGATAAAAGGTAGCCTAAAATACCACTTAACATTTCCATGTTTAAAAGTTGTGTAATTTTCCATATTAAAAAGATAAAACCAATACCAATAATAATATTAATGGCAACGGTACCTTTTAATAGTTTGTAGATGTAGTAGAGTAGGGTGGCTACTAATAAAATGTCTAAAACATCTAGTAAAGAAAACTCAATAAAATCGAACATGAAAGTGGATTGATTTTAAGCTAATGTACTAATAAATTTGCTGATTACAATAGGTGTTATTATATGTTTGTAAGAGTTTTATAAATGGTAAAAAGCTTTTAATAATTGCTTTTTATTGGCAAATTTGTGTAGCCCTGATAGAGCGGTTTGTTTGAGCTCTTTTTTGAGTTTTCGAAAAAAAAGCGAGTAGCGAAAGCAGGAAATAGCTTCTAAAATAAATGGTTATTAATGTGTTAGTGTACTTGATTTACAATGGTAATGGCTTCTGAAGCTTCTTTAACATCGTGCACGCGTAATATATTTGCACCGTTTAATAAGGCAATGGTGTTTGCAGATGTGGTTGCATTAAGGGCTTCTTGGGCAGAAATATCTAGGGTTTTGTATAGCATAGATTTTCTAGAGATTCCTGCTAAAATTGGTACTTCTAAATTTTTAAATAGAGATAGGTTTTTAAGAATTTCGAAATTATGTGGTATTGTTTTGCCAAAACCAAAACCTACATCTATAATAACGTCGTTTAGTTTTAATTGACGAAGTTGGTGTATTTGAGTTGCAAAAAAGGTAGTAATATCTGTAATAACATTGTTGTATGTTGGGTTTTTTTGCATGTTTTGTGGGGTACCCAACATGTGCATTAAAATGTAAGGGACATTTAAATTTGCAACGGTTTTAAACATATTAGCATCCATTTGTCCGCCAGAAATATCGTTAATAATAGCGGCACCAGCTTGTATAGTTTCTTGGGCTATTTTACTTCTAAATGTATCTACAGAAATTATTATTTCTGGAAATTCTTTTACTAATAAGTTTACAACGGGTACTATTCTTTTTAATTCTTCTTCTTCTGAAATGTGCGTAGCGCCTGGTCTGGATGAATATGCACCTACGTCTATAAAAGTAGCACCTTCTAAGAGCATTTTTTCTGTTTGGGTAAGTATGTCTTTTTCGTTTTTATACTTGCCTCCGTCAAAAAAAGAGTCTGGAGTAATGTTTAAAATGCCCATTACTTTTGGTAATGTGGTGTCTATTAGTATTCCGTTGCAGTTAAGCGTCATTTTAATGTACTATTTTGTTAATAACCGTGTTGTTTTTTGGTGCTTTGTAATTGTGTATTTTTTGCATTAGCGCGTCTACAGAATTATCTACCAACAGCATTTTTTTATTAATAGGTGTTAAAAAACCTTCTGCTACCATGGTTTCTAGTTGTTGTAAAAGAGGATTGAAAAAACCATTGATATTTAAAAGACCTATAGGTTTTTGTTCTATGTTTAACTGGTTTAAAGTTAATACTTCAAAAAGCTCGTCTAAAGTGCCAAAACCTCCTGGTAGTACAATGTATCCGTTGGTAAGTTTGCTCATTATAACCTTGCGTTCGCTCATAGTTTTACAAACTATCATTTCTTCTACGCCTGTGTGTATTACTTCTTTTTTATCTAATAGGCTAGGAATTATTCCTATGACTTCTCCTTTTTTAGCTAGTAAAGTATCTGCTATAACACCCATTAAACCAATTTTACCGCCTCCGTATATTAAGGCAATATTGTGTTTGCTAAAGTAATTTGCTAGAGTTACAGCGGCTTCTTTATAAATGGTATTATGACCTTGACTAGAGCCACAGAAAACAACAATTTTTTTCATGCTATATTACAGATAATTTAAGGGTAAAAATAAATGAATTGCGTGTAAGTTTTAGTATTTTTGATGAAATACTTTATTATAAAATGCAGAATACTTTAAAACAATACGATGCTGTAATTAATGATTGCAGGAGCTTATTTATTAATAAAATGAGTGATTATGGAAGTGCTTGGAGAATTTTACGATTGGCTTCTTTAACAGATCAGATTTTTATTAAAGCACAAAGAATTAGACAGTTGCAAGAAAATGAAGTTAGAAAGGTTGATGAGGGTGAAAAATCTGAATTTATTGGGATTATAAATTATGCTATAATGGCTTTAATTCAGCTAGAAAAAGGTGTGGTAGATAAACCAGATTTAAATACTGCTGAAGCTACGCATTTGTATGATAAGCATATAGAAATTACAAAAGAATTAATGCTTAATAAAAATCATGATTATGGAGAGGCTTGGAGAGAAATGAGGGTATCTAGTTTAACAGATTTAATTTTGCAAAAATTGTTACGTGTAAAACAAATAGAAGATAATAAAGGTAAAACATTAGTGTCTGAAGGTATTGATGCCAATTATCAGGATATGATTAATTATGCAGTTTTTGCCATGATTCATTTAGGAGCATAAAATTTATTTTACCTTAAATAGTTAAAAACATATAAAAAAATAGTTGATGAAAGTAATAGTGTACATTGCCCGATTGTTAGTAGGAGCCTTATTTATTTTTTCTGGTTTCGTAAAGTTGGTAGACCCTATTGGTTCTCAGTATAAATTTCAAGAATATTTTTCTGAATCGGTTTTAAATATGGAGTTTTTAATTCCGTATGCATTGCCATTTGCTATTGTTTTAATTGTGGCAGAAATTTTACTAGGAGTAATGATTTTAATTGGCTATAAACCTAAATTAACGGTTTGGAGTTTGTTTTTTTTAACATTAATATTTTTGTTTTTAACTTGGTATTCTGCCTATTATAATAAAGTTACAGATTGCGGATGTTTTGGAGATGCTATTAAATTATCTACTTGGGAAACTTTTTATAAAAATGTAATATTAATAGTTTTTATACTTTTATTAATGCTAAAAGTAAACCTTATTACTCCGCTTTTTAAAGGCAAAATACCTAAACTAATTACATTTGTTTCTTTGGCAGTTTTTATGTTTTTAGTACAACATGTATTAACACATTTGCCTATTATAGATTTTAGAGCATACGCAATTGGTAAAAACTTACCAGAGGGCATGGTGTATCCAAAAGACGGAAGTATTCCTAAAGTGCATGATTTTATGCTAGAAGATGAAGAGCAAGATTTAGCACCAGAATTACTAAAAAAAGAAAAAGTAATGTTGGTAATTGTTTATAATGTAGATAAGGTAGATGCTAAAGGTTTTCCTGCTATTAAAGATATAACAACTAAGGCTAAAGAAAAGGGGTACACGGTTTACGGAGCTTCTGCATCTTTTACAGATGATTTAGTGGCAGTAAAAGAAAAACATAACCTACCATTTGATTTTCTTTTTTGTGATGAAACAACTTTAAAAACAATGATACGTGCCAACCCTGGTGTTATGATTTTAGATAAAGGTACTGTTGTAGAAAAGAAAAACTGGGTGGATGTTGATGAGATAGAATTGTAATATTATTTGTTGTCTCGTTTATTTTTTACATTATTAAGTAACAGCCCTTTTTCATTTTTAAAAAATACATGTTTAGGACTACCAATAATTTGCGAAGCATATATACCCGAATGCCCAGAGAATAGGTAAGAAGTAGTACATGCAATAGCAATAAATACACCAGATTCTATTCCAAATAATTCTATACCCATAATTGTACATGCAATTGGGGTATTTGTTGCGCCTGCAAATACACCAACAAAGCCCATACCAGCTAATAACCCTATAGGTAATGGTATAAACCATATTAAAGCATTACCTAAGGTGGCGCCAATATAAAATAGAGGTGTTACTTCTCCTCCTTTAAATCCTGCACCTAATGTAAAGGTGGTAAATAGTAATTTTAATATAAAATCGTAAGAATTTAAGTTAGTACTAAATGCTTCTACAATAGTAGGTACCCCTAAACCAATATATTTTGTTGTTCCCATTAAATAAACAATTATAGCTAAAATAACCCCACCAATAAAAGGACGAAGTGGTGGGTAAGAAATATGTTTTTTAAATAAATTACCCCAAAAGTGAGATGATTTAGAGAATAACATACCTACTAAACCAAAAATAATACCTGCTAATACTGCCCAAAAAACAGTAATAGGAGTAAGGTTAGCTACGGTATTTATATGATAATGAGTGTGATGTGATATTTGCCAAACATCACAAAAATAGGTGGCAAAAATAGCTGCTAAAAAACTAGGAATAATAGCATCAAACTTTATGCGACCAATAATTAAAACTTCTAATGCAAAAATAGCACCTGCCAACGGAGTACCAAAAACAGAAGCAAATCCTGCACTAATACCTGTAATTAATAAGATTTTTCTATCAGAATTTGATAATTTAAATATTTTAGTAAATTGATCTGCAATAGCCCCTCCAATTTGAACTGCAGTGCCTTCTCTACCTGCAGAACCTCCAAATAAATGCGTAAGAATTGTACCTATATATACTAACGGTGCCATTTTAAACGGAATTACTTTTTTAGGAGTATGATATTCATCTAATAATAAATTATTTCCTTTAACAACACTTGCTCCGTATAAGTAATAAGAAAGTCCAATAAAAAAACCCGCAATTGGTAATAAAGCAATTATCCAAACATTAGCTTCTCTATAATTGGTAACCCATTCTAAAGACCATAAAAAGCCAGCAGAAGCACTACCTGTAAAAATGCCTACAAGCAAACAGATAGCTAACCATTTTAAAAGAAACAGCAATGAAAAACTTTGCTCAATAGAAAGAAATAATTTTTTAATAGTATTCATGCTTTTTAATTCTTAAAAAAGAAGATAGTTTGTCTTAATTATATAAGGCAAATTTAAACAAATAAAATACAAAAATGTTTTTACAGATAACAATCAGAACTTTCAAAAATATTTGATTTAAAAATTTATTGTAACTTGTTATAAAATTTAATATATGGAGCCAATAGTAAAATATCAATCAACAGAAAATTATGTAATTATTACACTTAACAACGGAAAAGTAAACGCAATTTCTAGCTTAGTTATAGATGGTTTAAATGATTGTTTAGATAAAGCTTCAAAAGAAAATAAAGTAGTAATTATAACAGGTAAATCTGGTTTTTTTTCAGCAGGATATGATTTAAAAGAGATGACAAGTTCTTCTGAGTCGGCTAAAGAATTAGTAACAAAAGGCTCTCAATTATCTTTAAAAATGTTGTCTTTTTCTCAACCTATTATTATTGCTTGTTCTGGTCATGCAATAGCAAAAGGGGCTTTTTTACTGTTATCTGCAGATTATAGAATTGGTGTTGAAGGATCTTTTAAAATTGGTTTAAATGAAGTGCAAATTGGTATGACAATGCATAATGCAGGTATTGCTATTGCAAATGCTCGTTTATCTAATGTATATTTAAATAGAAGTGTAAATAATGCAGAAATGTATGCTCCTAAAAACGCAATTACTGCTGGTTTTTTAGATCTTGTTGTTCCTGAATCTGATTTGTTATCAAAAGCTTTTGAGGTAGCAACAATGTTTTCTAATTTAAATAAAAAAGCGCATTTACAAACAAAATTAAAAGTTAGAGCACTACATTTAGAAAGCATAAAAAAGGCAATAGCTTTAGACTTAAAAGCAGATTTTTCAATAGGGATTTAAAAATAAAAACTCTCGTTTACTTTAATTTAACGAGAGTTTCATAATTAACAAAAAACTAAACAAACTATTTTATTACCAAATAAGAGCCTTTAAAGTTTTGGTTTAAAACCATTATTTTTAAAGGGCTATTTTTATTATTTCTTTTTACTTCTATAGAAGCTTTTCCGTTAGCCATTTCAATTACTTCACTTCCTGTTGGAGTTCCTAAACTTTTCATGGTGGTACCACCTGATAAACATTGAAAGTATACTCTTTCTTCATAATCTAAGCAACGGAGATTATTTGCATCTTTAGCAATTGCAGTAACTAAATAATTACCATTTTTTAACTTATTATAAGACAAAGCTAGTTTTCTTGCTTTTCCATTTTTAGAAAATCTGTAGTTTACAGTAAGAGTATCTGTTACTGTTTTTTTATCTGCCGTTTTTCCTATAGAAATTAATGTATTTTTCCCTTTCTTAAAATGTAAATTCCAATTTAAACCTGCAGCCGGAAATTCTTTAGTATCTCTTGTTTTTACGCCTAAACTTTTTCCGTTTAAATAAAGTTCTACTTCAGGGCAATTACTGTAAACACTAATATCTCTGGCTAAATTTTTAGGCCCCTGTCGTTCCGTCCAAGTATGCGATTCTATATAAGTAAAAGGTTTTTTAGCCCAATAACTTTTAAAAACATAAAAAGCATCTTTAGGGTTACCCGCTCTATCTACCAATCCTTTTTGATTCATGTACGGAATTGCATTTTCAGGTCTTAAAGGAGTTCCAAAATCTTTAAAAGCCCATTGTATATTACCTACAAAAGTACTGTCGTTTTCAGAAATTCGTAAGTGCCAATCAAAAAGATCTACAATGTAATTTTCACTCCAATCTCCAATCTGAGCAATGTTAGCAACGTCTGTTTGTACAATTGCTTCTTCCCATCCATCAGATTGTATTTTTCCTTCTCCAGTAATTGGGTTTTCTGTATGACGTCCTAAATGGCTAGAACCACCATATTCTGCGTGAAAAAAAGATTTATATTCTTTCTTATATTTATTAATTGCTTTTTGGTAACTCTTGTAACTTCCAGAATACCAACCAGACCATATAGATGGTGAAAATACATCTACAATATTTGCACCTTCATAATACTTTCTAATAGCTGTTTTTCTGGTAGGGTCTAATTTGTGAGATAAATTATTTATGTCGGTTAAAAAAGATTTCATTTTATCAGTAGCGTCTCCATTCTCAAAATCAGGTAACCAGTACATTTCATTACCTAAAGACCAAATAACAATACTTGGGTGATTGTAATTTTGATTGATAATCTCAGTTAACATATTTTTTGTGTTGGTTTTCCAGGTATTATTACCAACACCACCTCTACACCAAGGCAACTCATCCCAAACAAGTATTCCTAATTCATCGCAAGCTTTATATATTTCTGGATCTTGCGGATAATGTGCTAATCGAACAAAGTTAGCTCCCATTTCTTTTATTAACTCTATGTCTGCTCTGTGTTGTTTATTACTCATAGCAGCACCAACACCAGCGTGTTCTTCATGTCTGTGTGTACCTCTTAGTAATACTCTTTTTCCGTTTAAAAAGAAAGCTCCATGTTCTTTAAATTCAAACCATCTAAAACCTACTTTGTCAGAAATTTCATCTATTGTTTTGTTATTTTTATTTAATAAAGCAACTTTAATAGTATACAAATTAGGTTTTTCAGTGTCCCATAACAATGGATTTTTAATGTTATTAAAAATAATTTTGGCAGTATTATCTATCGTAGAAAACTCATCAGAAGCTATAATTTTTCCATTTAAATCTATTAAACTAGCTTTTATTTTTGATGATGATACCCCGTTTAAAACAGATACTGTACCTGAAAAATTAGCTTTTTCTAAAGAAACTTTAGGTGTTGTATATTTTAAATTTGCTAAATGTGTTTTGGGTTTGGTTTGTAACCAAACATCTCTGGTGATACCTCCAAAAATAAAAAAATCACTTTTCTGAGAAGGGATAACTTCTGGATCGTAACCATTATCAGCAATAACTAAAATTTCATTTTTTCCATTTTTAATGGCATTAGTTATATCTACAGTAAAACCAATATAGCCTCCAATATGCCCACCTACTTTTTTTCCGTTCATAAAAACAGAAGAGGTAATATTAACTCCTTCAAAATAAATTTCATAAACGGTATTTTCTTTTAGGGTAATATCAATTTCTTTCTTATACCATCCAGAACTTCTTCTGTAACCAGGGGTTATATCTGTAGCATCTGTACTATTCCATGAGTGGGGAATATCAACTTTTTGCCAATTAGAAGACCTTAAAGCAGTTTCTATAGTTTGCGTATCGTTTTCTAAATACAACCAATTTTTATTGATATTAATTTTAGTTCTTTTTCCTGCTGTTTCAAACTCAGTTTTTGATTTTGAGTTACATGAGTATATCAACAAACAAAGAAAAAGGTAAATACATATTTTAGTGGTTTTAAATTTCATAGTTTAATCAGGTTTTACATCAAATGTAATATAGTATGCAATTAATTTTGTCCTGTAGTGTCTCTTAATTTTTTTAATCTAATTAAAGTTTCCAAGAAATAATAATCACCATAAACAATAGGTTCGTCCATTTCTGCTCTTTTAGACCAATCACCTGAACTATGATTTAGTATAAAAGGAACTTTAGTTGATGCGTCTAGAATATAATTTTTAGATTTTAGAGAATGAATCACTTTTTTACTGTAATCTATGTGTTTTTTATTGTTAGTATAGCTGTATAGTTCTACTAATGCTGAGGCTACAATTGCTCCTGCAGAAACATCTCTTGGCTCATTAGGAATATTTGGTGCGTCAAAATCCCAATACGGAATTCCATCTTCTGGTAAATTTTTATGGTTTAAGAAAAAAGCAGCCGTTGCTTGTGCTTGTTGTAAATATTTTATGTCTTTTGTATACCTATATGCCATTGTAAAACCATATATAGCCCAACCTTGTCCGCGTGCCCAAGAAGAATTATCATGAATACCTTGGTGCGTAACTTTCATTCTTACGTTTGTTGTCTCAGGGTTGTAATCTAATACATGCCAAGTGCTATTGTTAGGTCTAAAATGATTTTTTAGAGTTGTATTTGCATGTTGTATAGCTATTTTATGAAAACTACTGTCTTTAGATATTTTAGTAGCTTCAAAAAGCAATTCTAAGTTCATCATATTATCTATAATAACAGGAAATTTCCATTTATGCTTATTAAAATCCCAAGAACGAATACTTCCAATTTTTTTATTAAAACGAGAACTTAATGTTTGCGCACTTTTTATAATAATCTCTTCATAGTTTTTATTGTTGTCATATTTTAATCCTTGGCCAAAGCTATTGTAAACTTTAAAGCCCATGTCATGTGTTTTATCGTTTAATTTTTCTTTTTCAATAAAACGAGTCCATTTTTTTGCAGCAGTTTTATATGCTGTATTTTTAGTTAATGCATATATCTGCCACAGATTTCCAGCATAAAAACCACTTGTCCAATCTTTAGAAGGTACTTTTTTTATAGTTTTAACTGTAGGGTTGTAACTTCTAGGAAAAGCAAGAGAGTCAATAGGGTAGTGTAGCAAATTTTGATATCTTTCAGTAAGTAGATTATCAATTGATTTTTTTTCTTTTTCAGGGACTTTGTTATTATTAGGTTTGCAACTCGTAAGTAGAATTGCAAACCCAATAAATAACATGTAGATAGTTGATTTTAACATCTAATGTAGGTATTAATAACCAGGGTTATTTGGTTGTAAATTAGGATTTCTTGCTAATTCATCTGCAGGAAGAGGGTATAAATAATCTCTAGCAGCAGAGAAATTTGGTCTTTGTTCCATTCCGTTTGGTCCAAAAACTTCTGGTCCTAATTCTCTTCTAGCAATATCATACCATCTTTTAAATTCAAAGGCAAGTTCCCATTTACGTTCTTCTAAAACCATTGTTCTAAAAGCATCTTGAGACAATCCTGAAACATCTTCAGGAAATACAGAACCATTGTTTCTAGCTCTAGCTCTTACCCTGTTTACATATCCATGCGCTTCTGCAGAACCAGGAGAAACTTCATTTAAAGCTTCTGCAGCCACTAATAAAATTTCAGCATAACGTAACTGTGCATAATTATGTTCAGATCCACGACCATTACCATTAGATGTATTACCAGTAATTCTGGTGTATTTAGCAATATATGGGCTTGCTATATTTCTGGCGTCATAAGTAGGGAAGTTAACAAAAGTATCTTCAACTCCATCAAAAATTCCTATAGTATCTAAACTTACAGATTTTCTGTAATCTCTATCATCCCAACGGTTATAAACTTCTATGTTAGGTACAGCCACAGACCATCCACCACCAATATCTCCAAACTCATTTGCACGAATACCAGTAAGTGCAGGCATATAATCTTGCCCATAGTTACCTCTTCTAAATCCATTAAAATCTATTGAAAATAAAACTTCTTTTAAACCACTTTGTTTTGTAGCATCAAACAAATCTTGAAAATCACTAGCTAATTCTAATTCAAATCTACCTTCATTATCAATAACAAACTTAGCTTCGTTATAAGATTCTCTAAAATTATTTAATGTTAAGTGTACTAATGCTAGGTAGCCTGATGCTGTAGCTTTAGTAGGTAAACCTGAAGAAGATTGCGTGTCTGGTAACCATTGTTTAGCAAATGTTAAGTCCGATATAATATTATTATAAACTTCATCTCTAGACATTTTTGATACATTAGTTGATGCAGCTATATCTATAATAGGAGTTGTAAAATATGGTATATCTCCAAAAAGCCTAACTAAATGAAAATAAGTATATGCTCTAATAAAATGTGCTTGAGCTATTACAGGGTTTATTTTATCATCATTTAAATCTAATGATTTCCCTCCTAAAATTGCTTCGTTTGCACCTGCAATAATTTGGTAAGATCTTGGCCAAAAAGCGGTTATCATTCCGTTATCATCTGCTACAGAAAAATTGTCATGATCTTTACGTCGTCCAGCGGTACCTTGGTCTCCAATACCCACCATATCACTTCTTAGTAATAAAGGTAAAGAAAATTTTCTTCCCCAAAATGCTTCTTCAGCCATGTTTCCAAAAGAACCGTTAATAGTAGTTTGAACATCTTCTACAGATTTAAAGAAGCCGTTTGGTGATAGTATAGAAATAGGTTCTTCTTCTAAATCTGAGCATCCTATAAATGGTAATACCAATAATAAGAATATGTATTGTATTTTTTTCATCTTTATATCTTTTTATATTAAAACTTTAAGTTTACACTAACAGTCACAGATTCTATGTTAGGGTAATTACCATAATCAAAACCTTGATTTACATTGCTGTTTTGGCTCCCTTGAGCTCTATAACTAACTTCAGGATCTGTACCAGGGTAATCTGTAATAGTCAATAAATTTTGACCGCTTACAGATAATCTAATGTTATCCATTTTTAATTTCTCAGTAACATCTTTGGGTATATTGTAACCTAAAGAAATGTTTTTCATTCTTACATAACTTCCATTGTATACAAACCTAGAACTTATACGTTTTTCTCTTGATTTTGGTGATGGCACATTAGTATCTGTATTTGTAGGTGACCAAGCATTTAAAGCTTCTGTTGTTGCATTAGATCCTCCAGAGGCTAACTCAGATAATGTAAAACTGTAAATATCTCCACCAATAGCTCCCTGAAAAAAGATACCTAAGTCAAAGTTTTTATATTTAAATGTATTATTAAGACCAAATATCCAATCTTGGTTAGGGTCTCCAATTATTTTTCTATCGCTAGAGTTAATTTCTCCACTACCATCTATATCTGTAAATAATTCGTCTCCAGCTTCTGCACCACTAAAAGTAGCAGTACCTTCAGGCAGTGCTCCTCCTTGGTATACACCTCTATATTCATAACCAAAAAATTGACCTATTGCTTCTCCTTCTCTTAAAATATGAGTTTCATCTTGTAAGAAATGTCCTGGAGCTGCAGATGCTAAGAAAAAATCTTCACCCTCTTCTGCTAGTCTAATTATGGTATTCCTGTTTCTAGACCAGTTAAAATCTGTAGACCATGAGAAGTTGTCTGTTCTGATATTTTTTGTAGATAGTACAACTTCAAAACCTTTGTTATTCATTTCACCAATATTGTCTAAAAAGGCAGTTTCTAAGAAACCGGTATATTCTGGAGTTCCTGAATTACCTAATATTAAATCTTTTGTATTGATGTTATAGTAGTCTAAACTTAAACTTATTCTGTTTTGAAGTAAAGCTAAATCTATACCTATGTTTGCTTGATAAGAAGTTTCCCACTTTAAGTTTGGGTTAGCTGGTCTTCCTGGTACAACAGCATTTACAGTCTGGTCTCCTACAGCAGAATAGATAGGTTCTAAAGTAGATAAAGATCTATAATTAGGAATCGATGGGTTTCCTGAAGCACCGTAACTAGCTCTTAATTTTAAATTAGAAATAACATCACTATCTTTTAAGAAATCTTCATTAGAAATTTTCCAACCGAAGGCTCCAGAAGGGAAAAATGCATATTTATTATTAGCAGCAAAATTAGAAGCACCGTCTCTACGACCTGTTAAAGTGATTAAGTATTTATCATTAAAATCATAATTTATACGACCATAAACAGATTGAATTTCTCGTTCAAAGAAGTTAGAGTCAGAAAATAATGGGGTAGCAGCACTACCAAGGTTAAAATAAGAAGTAGAGTTGGTTATAAAGCCTTCTGCTCCTGTAGCATTGGTAAATGTTTTATCTTTTTGATAAGAAGCACCTATTAAAGCGTTTATTTTACCATTACCAATTTCTTTAGTGTAAGTTAGATAGTTTTCACTTAAAATAGTGTTACTTTTTAAATTGTTAATACTACCTATACCTCCTTGACTACCAGCTGTGGTAGTTAATGTTGAAGGAGCAAATTGACCTCTAACTTGGTTTCTAGAGCTAAAACCAAAAGTTGTTTTAAATTTTAATCCTTCAATAATTTCATATTCTCCTAAAAAATTAGCTCTATAAATATCTTCAACAGTTTCGTCTACACGTTCATTAGCAACAGCAAACGGATTGTCTATATCATCTCCAACAGAATTAAAAGTATTGTTTCCATTTGCATCAAACAAACCTAGATCTGGAGCAAAACGATATGCTATAGAAATAACATCTCCACTTCCTCTACCTCCTGTACTAGCTTGAGTAGAAACACCATCTTTTGTACTTCTGCTTCCAAATGAATTAAAACCTAATTTTAATTTTTTATTCACTTGAGCATCAATATTACTTAGAAAAGAAAAACGTTCGAAACCAGAGTTAATTACAACTCCCTCTTGATCAAAATAATTACCTGATACATAAAACTTAATATTATCTGAACCACCTGAGAATGACAATTGATGGTTTACGGTTTGACCTGCTCTATATATTAAGTCTTGCCAATCTGTATTTTCTGGACCTTGTACGTAAGATGGGGTAATAGCAGAATTGTAAGCAGCAAATTGAGAAGCGTTTAATAAATCTAATCTATTAGATGTATTTTGAACAGCATAATTGGTGTTTAATTCTACAGACATTTTACCTGCTTTTCCTTTTTTTGTTGTAATAAGTATAACACCATTTGCACCTCTAGAACCGTAGATTGCAGTTGCAGATGCGTCTTTTAACACTTCAACAGAAGCAATATCTCCGGGTTGTGGGTATGAAGCACCTACAAAGCCATCTACCACAACTAATGCAGCACTACTTCCAGAGATAGAGGTGTTACCTCTAATGGTTACATTTATAGGAGTTCCAGGTTCTCCTCCATTGTTTGATTGTACCGAAACACCTGCAGCTCGTCCTTGAAGTGCTTGTTGTGCATCAAGAACAGGAAAGGCTGTAATTTCTTCAGATTTTACTGAGGAAACAGAACCTGTTAAATCACTTTTTTTAGCAGATCCATAACCAATTACTACTACCTCATCTAAACTATTAGTATCTTCTAATAATTTAACATCTAAAACAGATTTGCCATTAACAGCTACTTCTTTAGTTTTAAAGCCTAAAAAGCTAAATATTAAAACAGCATCAGATTTTACTGAAATAGAATAATTACCATCAAAATCTGTAGTGGTACCTTTAGAGGTACCTTTTACTTGTATTGTAACTTGTGGTAGCATGTCTCCAGTAGTTGAGTCTGAGACACTACCTCTTACTTTTTGCTGAGACATTATTGTTGCAGTAACAAAAAAGGATAAGCAAAAAAGTAATTTT
>CALHCK010000195.1 GCA_937936695.1 uncultured Polaribacter sp. | reverse complement strand
GGGGCTTGATGATCCGTACCCATTAGGAGAAATGGAAAGTGATAAACAGTCTTCTTACCCTGGTAAAATTTTAGATTTGGCTATTGAAAAGGATATTATTACAGAGAAAGAAAAGGGACAAATTTGGGAAGATAATGTGTTGCAGTGGTTGTTTGGGGATGATGTAAGTGCTAAACAAGCTTTAATTAATAAGATATTAGGGTAAATATTTAAAAAATATTAGCCGCTAGTAATAATACCCAATAGTTGGCAAACATTTGAGGAAATGCAAAATCCTGAAATATGTTGAAAAAAAAATATAGACTTAATTATGAATATACGTAGATTTTTACCAACTCTTTTGTTTCTTACATCTGTAAATGCGTTTGCTTGTGAATGCAGTTATATAAAATCCGTTGAAAAGGAATTTGAAAATGCTGAATATGTTTTAACAGGAAAAGTTATTTCAATTGAATTTCTACAAATTCTTAAAGTAAATGGGAAAAAATCTATAATACAAACTCCTGAAATTCGAGATAAGTTTGATATTTTCAAAGGAAGAGAGTGGTCAAAAATTACTTTAGAAACTATAGAGATCTTCAAGGGAAAAAAAAGAAAAAAAAATCAAGTTATTTATACTGGAACTGGTGGTGGTGATTGCAGTTTTTATTTTAAGAAAGGTGAAAAATATCTTATCTATGCATTTAAAGATAGTTGGGATACTAAAGAATTAAGAGAATGTAATAGGAAATACAAGAATATTATTTCTACAAATATTTGTACCAGAACAAAAATAATAGACAATAAAGAAATTGAAAATATTAAGTTAATCAGTAATTAAAAAACGATTTGCCAACAACATATATAATTTATTGCTTACTTACGAAAATCCTCACGGATTTTCTTTGTCTGTAATTATTTACTAAATTAGTTGTTAAATTCACGCAACAAACCATATTTAAACAAGATAGTATACTTAGGTAATTATTAATTAAAAATAAAAAGGTAAATAGAGATACTCTATTTACCTTTTTTTATGCATTAAAAATACCATCTCAGTTATTTTTTCATTATTAAAAAATAGCCATTTATATCTTGGTAATAACTTTAAAAACTACAATAGTTTTCTCAATTATTTTCTACTCTTATTTAATTATTTATTGCAAAACATGTTTTTTGTCATATAAAAAGCAATTGAATACAGGGTTTTGTTGAGTTTTATTTAATTAAAAATAAAAAACATTGAATTATGTATAATTTGTACTAGATAAAGGTTCTATTGTCCTATACTTAAAATACATGCTATGACTAAGTTTGTAATGTACTCAAAAAGAACATTAAAATGTCAGAAACAAAAAAATCAATTTTACTGTCAATAGGCTTATTATTCGTGTTCATTATTATAGGAGAACTAATAACAGGAGATGGAGCAAGGAATAAACAAAACATGACAGAGTATGAAAAACTTATGGGAATGGGAGAAACCCAAGCACATGTACCTGGCCCTATAGAAGTTTTTAAATTAGCGGTAAAAGAATTAAGTAATCCGTTTTATGACAATGGACCTAATGATAAAGGTATTGGTACTCAGTTATTCTTTTCTATACTAAGGGTTATGGCGGGGTATTTTTTATCTGTAATAATTGCTATACCAATAGGCTTTTTAATAGGAATGTCTCCTTTGTTTTACAAAGCCCTTCAGCCTTATATACAAATACTAAAACCCATATCGCCTTTAGCTTGGATGCCATTAGCCTTGTTTGTAATTAAAGACTCTATTATGTCATCAATATTCGTGATTTTTATTTGCTCTATATGGCCCATGTTAATTAATACTGCTTTTGGAGTTATGTCTGTAAAAAAAGATTTTTTAAATGTGGGTAAAACCCTAGAAATGAGTAATGTTAAAATGGCTTTTACCATTATTTTACCAGCAGCATTACCAACAATTTTTACAGGACTTAGAATATCTATGGGTATTTCTTGGTTGGTTATTGTTGCTGCAGAAATGCTTGTTGGAGGTACTGGAATAGGGTATTATGTTTGGAATGAGTGGAACAATTTAGATTTGGCAAGTGTTGTTTTTTCTATTCTTATGATAGGTATTGTAGGTATGTTTTTAGACTCCATGATATCTTTTATCTCAAAATATTTTAATTATCAAGAATAATAAAGACCTATTAAAATGACAGACAATTTTTTAAAAGTTAAAAATATATCAAAATCATACCCTTCAAAAGATGGTAAAAGTTTTGTAACCATTTATGAAAACGTAAATTTTTCAATAGAAAAAGGAGAGTTTATTTGTTTAATTGGTCATTCAGGATGTGGAAAATCTACTATTCTAAATAATCTAGCAGGGTTAGATCTTGTATCTGGTGGAAGTATTAAAATGCTTAATGAAGAGGTAAAAAAAACAAGTTTAGATCGTGGTGTTATCTTTCAGAACCATAGTATATTACCTTGGTTAACTGTACTTAAAAATGTTACCATGGCAATAGCTTGTAGGTTTAAAGATATGAGTAAAGCAGATATTGAAAGTAGAGCAATCTATTTTTTAAAAATGGTTAATCTAGAAGATCACATTTATAAAAAACCATCAGAACTATCTGGAGGTATGAAACAGCGTGTTGGTATTGCTCGTGCCTTTGCAATTGAACCTAGTTTGTTATTAATGGACGAACCTTTTGGAGCTTTAGATGCTTTAACAAGAGGTAAGCTTCAAGATAAATTGGTAGAAATTTGTGACAAAACAAAGCAAACAACATTTATGATTACTCATGATATTGATGAAGCTATATTACTGTCTGATAAAATTTTATTAATGTCTGATGGTCCAGAAGCAAGGGTAGCAGAAATGGTTATTGTAGATATTCCTAAACCTAGAAATAGAGCAGAAATTGTAAATCACCCAGCATATTATGTAGTCAGAAATTATTTAGTAGATTTTTTAGTTAATCAATCTTCAAAAATTTCTAAAAAATTAAAAGAAGGTACATTATCAGATAGTGATTTTCCAATTGAAGTAGATCCTTTAAAGTTAAAATACGATTTAGAAAACAATATTATTAATCCTTAAAAACAAAGCTTATGGACAAACAACAAATGACAAAAACCATTTTAGACGCCAAAAAAGATAAAAATGTGTCGTGGAAAACCTTAGCAGAAAAAACAAACTTAAATCCTGTTTGTGTAACTGCTGCTTGTTTAGGAAGTGCATCTTTAAATGAAACAGAAGCTCAGGCTGTAATTTCAGTATTAGATTTAAAAGATGAGGTTAAACAAACGTTAATGGAATACCCATTAAAAGGTAATGGACAGATTGTACCTAGCGATCCTCTTATATATAGACTATACGAAATTGCATACGTATATGGCTCTAGTATAAAAGAAGTGGTACATGAAAAATTTGGAGATGGAATAATGAGTGCCATAGATTTTACTTTAGATGTAGATAAGGTTGAAGATCCAAAAGGAGATAGAGTGCAAATAACCATGACAGGCAAATTTTTGCCATATAAAAAGTGGTAATTAATATTATTGTTTAACTTAAAAAAAATAAATTATGCCTGTAAATAGTTTAGATGATCCGTTTAATGAAGATTCAGATCTTTCTCATGGAGCTGGTTGTGGCTGTAAAGCTTGTCATTCAGAAAATGTAAGTATGGTTCAAAACCTACCGAGTTCTGATGAAGAAATAGTAAATAGATTTGTAGAAACTTCCATTGTAAAATCATTATTCAATGGAAATGACATGCAAAGAAGAAATTTTATAAAAACCGTTGGAGCAGGTACTTTTAGAGCTGCTTTACTTTCTATAATTCCTTTAGGAGCACTACAAGCTTGTGTTAACGATACCAAAAAGAAAGTAGAGTCTGGTGGAGCTACTAAAATGGGAGCTTCAAAATTAGAAAAAACAAAACTTAACATTGGTTTTGTTCCTATTACTTGTGCTACACCTATTATTATGTCTAAGCCTATGGGCTTTTATGAAAAATATGGATTAGATGTAGATGTTATAAAAACTGCAGGTTGGGCAGTTGCTAGAGACAAAAGTTTAAACAAAGAGTACGATGCTTCTCACATGTTAACCCCAATGCCACTAGCTATGACTATGGGAGCGGGATCTACATCTGCAAACTATATAATGCCTGCTGTAGAAAACATAAATGGTCAGGCAATTTGTTTACATAATAAGCATAAAAACAAAAGAGATCCTAAGATGTGGAAAGGATTTAAATTTGGAGTACCTTTTGAGTATTCTATGCACAATTTTTTATTGAGATACTATGTTGCAGAATTTGGATTAGATCCGGATAAAGATATACAAATTCGTGTTGTTCCACCACCAGAAATGGTAGCAAACTTAAAAGCAGGAAACTTAGATGGTTATTTATCTCCAGATCCTTTTAATCAAAGAGCTGTGTATGAAGGTGTAGGTTTTCTTCATATGCTAACTAAAGAAATATGGGAAGGTCATCCATGTTGTGCATTTGCTTGTAGTGAAGAGTTTGCAACTAAAAACCCAAATACGTACGCAGCATTATTTAGTGCTATTATTGATGCAACTAATTATTCATCAAAGCATGAAAACAGAGCAGCAATATCTGAAGCAATAGCACCTAAAAATTATTTAAATCAACCTGCATCTGTTATAAATCAAGTGCTTACAGGTAAATATGCTGATGGTTTAGGTAATGTTTTAAATGAACCAAACAGAATTGGTTTTGATCCGTTTCCTTGGCATTCTATGGGAGTTTGGATTTTAACTCAGATGAAACGTTGGGGATATGTTAAAAAAGATATCGATTATAAAAAAATAGCAGAGCAAGTTTATTTAGCAGCAGAATGTGGTGCTAAAATGAAAGAGTTAGGGTATGACGCTCCATCTGCAACTTATAAAAAACACGTAATTATGGGGAAAGAATTTGATCCTAATTTCCCTGAAGATTATGTTAAGAGTTTTGATATTAGAGTAAAATAATTTAAAATATTTTATCTTTTTATAACTAAAAACAACTTATAGATTAAAGTCTGTAAGTTGTTTTTGGTTAAAAATTAAATTTTAAAAAAACAAATAATGAACCAAAAAAAACACCCACTTCCTCCATTCAATTTTGAAGAAGCAAAACAAAAAGTAAAATTGGCAGAAAATGCATGGAATGGTAAAAACCCAGAAAAAATAGCTTTAGCATATTCTTTAGATACAGAATGGAGAAATAGAGATTTATTTATAAAAGGAAGAAATGAGGTTATTTCTTTTTTGAAACAAAAATGGGAAAATGAATTAGAATATAAACTTAAAAAAGAACTGTGGTCATACACAGAAAATAAAATAGCTGTTCGTTTCGAGTATGAATGGCACGATAATAAAGGCCAGTGGTATCGTTCTTACGGTAATGAAAATTGGGAATTTGATGAAAACGGACTTATGAAAAAAAGATTTGCAAGTATTAATGATTTAGCAATAAAGAAAATAGAAAGAATTTTAAAGTAATTAAATTTAATTATAACTTTTAAAAGAGTATCTGTATTGTTCTGGTGTTACATTACAAACCTTTTTAAAAAATCTTATAAAATAAGAATTATCATTATAATTAAGTTCATTAGCAATAGAACTTATAGACATATCTGTATGTATAACAAGTCTTTTAGCTTCTAAAATTACTCTATCTAAAATAATTTCAGAAGGTGTTTTATTTATAACTTTTTTACATAAATAACTTAATTGCTTTAATGAAATACTCATCATATCAGCATAAAAAATTAATGATTTATGTTCTTTAAAGTGTTTGTTAACTAAGGTTTCAAAACGATTAAGCTGAACCAACTCGTGACTGTAAATTATATTTTGCTCATCTTTTTTATTGTAAATACGAGAAAGTTCTAGAAACAATACATTTAAATAAAGACGAATCATTTCATGATAGTTAAGTAAATGATTTTTATATTCATTATTAATATTATTAAACATTAGTAATAAAATATTTTGTTCATCATTACTTAATTTTAAACAGGGCACACTGTATGATGATTTAAAAAAAGGCAATTTTACAAGTTTATCATGATTAAAGTCAATCAAAAAATATTCTTTTTTAAAAAACATTACATATCCATCAGTATCAGGTGCCAAATCCCAACAATGTACTTGACCAGGTGAAACAATAAATATTGAACCAGGTTCAACATTATACTCTGTGTAGTCAATTGTGTGTTTACCACTACCTTTAGTGATTAGTAGTATTAAATAAAAATCATGACCATGTGGCTTTTCTATAAATAGATTTACATTAATATGATCATTAAAAGGCCTTATGTAGAAATTATTATCAAACTCCATACAGTTGTTGTAATCTTGAAAATTACAAATATTAAAAACAGGTACCTTAATTTTATTTTTCATCTTATTTTCTACTTAAAAAAGATTATTTAGATACTTAAGATACGTATAAAATGCTAGATATTAGTTAGGTATAGTAATAAATGTGAAATTAGGATTTTAAGTGATTCTAATTTTATTTTTTATAAATAAGTTGTAATTATTTTAATAATAAGGAAACGTAATTAATTTAAAAATACTTGTTTTTAAGTAGAAAAAAAATGTTTAAAATATTAGAATTTAATGACACTTTTTTAAAATAGCTTCTGCTCTTTGTAGTTGAAATTTAGGATAAAAAATAGTAGTTATTTTTTCTTTTTTACTAAGTTTTATTGCGTTTTTAACGTCTTTACAAAAAGGAGTTATTGGTTGTTTAAAAAATTGGGCACTTCCAATATTCCATTCAGCATTTGCTAAAACAACTCTAGGGTTGTTTGGAGCTATTTTTAAAGCTTTATGATATAGTTGCGTAACTTTTCCTGCTAATGTCATTCCGTATTTAGAGCCATCAAAAGCAATGTAAGCAGTATGT